>NZ_JBEHGL010000005.1:0-69861 GCF_040225085.1 Streptococcus jiangjianxini
GATGGTGTAGTAACGGAAGCAGAAAAAGCAGAAGTAGATAAGTTAAATTCCCGAATAACGGATAGTAAGAAACAGCTAAGCACCCTGCTTGACAATTTATCAGCCAGTACTGAAACGGCTACCATCAGAGACCGCCTTTCAAAAGTCACCACTTCAGAAGTCACTGTCGGCGCTGTTGAAAGTAAGGTCAAAGCAGATAGCAAAGATGAACAAGCAGATGCCCCTGTTGCCGCAGATGATGCTGCTGTGAAAGTTGTAAAACCCGTAGAAGACGCTACTAATAAAGAGCTATCAGATAGCCAAAAAATCACTCTTGATGCTGCCAAAGCCTTTACTCAATCAGCTGAAGAAGCTGCAAAAGAAGCCGCTGACAAGAAAACACAAGTTGAGTCAGATGGTATTGTCACTTCAGAAGAAAAACAAGCAGTCGATGCCTTAAATGCGAAAGTAACACAAGCCAAATCCTCTGCAACACAACTCGTTTCTGGCTTACCAGATACTCCTGACACTGCTGCCCTCAAAGAACGCCTTTCAAAAGTCACAACATCAAAAGTTACCGTCAACGATGCTGACAGTAACGGTAAAGCAGATAGCCAAGACAAGCAAGAAGCTGCGCTTGCCGCTGCCGAAGTTGCTGTCAAAGCCGCAGAAGCCGCTGCAAAAGCAGGTCAAGACAAGAAAGCCGAAGTTGAGAAAGACGGTCTTGTTACCCCAGCAGAAAAGACAGCTGTTGATGATTTGAACAAGACAACTGTTGATAAGAAAGATGTTGCAAGCGATCTCGTTGATGGTTTGTCAGACAATGCTGCTAAAACAGCCCTCAAAGAGCGCCTTTCTAAAGTCACAACATCAAAAGTTACTGTTAACGATGCCAACAGCAACGGTAAGGCAGATAGTCTAGATAGCATAATTGCTAGAGCTGACTTCTTTACGACATCAACTGAAAGATCTGCTCAAGCTGCCAAGGCAAAGAAAGCCGAAGTCGAGAAAGATGGTCTTGTCACTCCAGCTGAAAAACAAGCAGTCGATTCATTAAATGCAGAGGTAACTAAGAGCAAACAATCTGCAGAAAAATTCGTTGATACTCTACCAGAAGGTAAAGAAAAAGATGAATTCAAAGCACGCCTTGCTAAAGTGACACCTTCAGAAGTCGTTGTTAACGACGCCGATAGTAACGGTAAGGCAGATAGCCAAGACAGACTAGACGTCGCAGAAGCTGCTGTCAAAGCCGCAGAAGCCGCAGTAAAAGCTGCGGAAGAAGCAGCAAAACAAGGCGAAGACAAAAAAATGGAAGTTGAGCTAGATAAACTGGTCAATCCAGCTGAAAAAGCCGCTTTAGATGCCCTGAACAAAGTCACAACCGACAAAAAAACTGCCGCAACTGACCTTGTTGATAAAGTAGTGGACGAGACTAAAAAAGCAGATCTCAAATCTCGCCTTAATAAAGTCAAAACTTCAGAAGTTGTCGTTAATGACGAAAATAGTAATGGCAAAGCGGATAGTCAAGACCGAAAAGAAGCTGATGATCTTGCTGCCGCTGAAGTAGCGGTAGCAGCTGCAGAATCTGCAGCCAAGGTTGGTCAAGCTGAACAATCAAAAGTCTTAGCAGATAAAGCAGTTTCTCAAGGAGAAAAAGCTGCTCTTGATAAGTTAAATGCTGACACCAAAGGTAAGAAAGATAAAGCGATGCTAATGGTTGAAGATTTACCTACAAGTGCGAAGAAAACAGAACTTGAAAAACGTCTAGCTGCAGTGGAAGAAGCTAAAGTTGAAGTTAATGACTACAATAATAATGGCAAGCCAGACGATGAAGACAAGGCCGCTGAAGAAGCCGCAGCAGAAAATGCCGTTCAAGCTGCCGAAACAGCTGCAAGATTAGCCGAAGCTACGAAGCTTAATGCATTAAAAGACAACAAAGTCACTCAACAAGAGAAAGACGAAGTTGATCAATTAAATGCTGACACAATGGTTAAAAAAGAAGCTGCAACACCATTGGTAGAAACATTATCAGAAGGTGATACAAAAGCAGCGTTGGTAAAACGTCTAGATGCCGTAAAACCTGTCACTGTTGAAGTCACTAAAGAAGACAATAACGATGTACAGGAAAAAACAGAGCAGTCGAAAACCCCAGAGAAACACCCTGAAACCCCTAAGGTCCCGGCAGTTCCAGAAACACCAGAGGTACCGGAACACCCGAAGACCCCAGAAGCTCCTGAAACACCCGAAACACCGAAAGCACCAGAAACACCGGAGCAACCGAAGACCCCAGAACCCCCTAAGGTACCGGCAGTTCCAGAAACACCAAAAGTTCCAGAAGCACCTGCAACACCGAAAGCCCCAGAAATTCCCGAAACCTCAGATCAACCTAAGGTGCCGGCAGTACCTGAAGCGCCAGAGGTACCTGAATTACCGGACACCCCGGAAGCACCAAAGGCACCGGAGCAACCTAAGGTACCAGAAGTATCTGAAGCCCCAGAAAGACCGGAAATTCCAGAAGCACCGGAGGGACCAAAGACCCCGGAAACCCCAAAGGTCCCCGCAGTTCCAGAAACCCCAGAAGCTCCTGAAGTACCCGAAACCTCAGGTCAACCTAAGGTGCCGGCAGTACCTGAAGCGCCAGAGGTACCTGAATTACCAGACACCCCGGAAGCACCAAAGTCACCGGAGCAACCTAAGGTACCGGAAGTATCTGAAGCCCCAGAAAGACCGGAAATTCCAGAAGCACCGGAGGAACCAAAGACCCCGGAAACCCCAAAGGTACCGGCAGTTCCAGAAACACCAAAAGTGCCAGAAGCCCCAGAATTACCGAAAGTACCAGAGGTACCTGAATTACCGGACACCCCTGAAGCACCAAAGGCACCGGAGCAACCAAAGACCCCGGACACCCCAAAAGTGCCAGAAGCTCCAGAATTACCCGAAACCCCAGATCAACCTAAGGTACCAGACACACCTAAGGCCCCCGAAACCGATAAGTCTAAAGTAGCTCCAAAGACAGACACCACACCAGATGTCAAGAAGCCTGAAATGAATCCAAAAGTTGATGATTCAGAAAAAGGCAACTCCGATAAGACAGGTAACAAAGTAGCTCCAATGGTAACAAAACCTGCTGGACGAACGATGTCACCTCAATCAGTTAAGACATCAACGCCAACTCAAGCGAAGAGTGACGAGAGTCTGCCAAGAACGGGCGAAAGAAATAACCCATTAGCTACCATGTATGGTGGTATGACCATTGCCTTAGCAGCCTTGTTTGCCTCTAAAAAACGTAAAAGAGATCGTGGAGAGTGATCTTACTATCTTACGAACTAAGTTCTAGGTTTTGACGAATTGAGTTAATCAAAATGAAAATATAGGAAAGTTTCGTTAAAGCTGAAATGCACCTCAACGTTAGGTATCCCTAGCTGTTGAGGTGTTTTCGTTATACTGACCTTTTGAGGCTCATTGACAACTGTACCGGGCGATTTATAGCGTAAACGCCTAGTAATATGCCTCACTTGTCCTCTTTTTACCAATATGCTGTTGGCCGACGGTGGTATTGGTAGATACTATCATGTCACAACCTGTTGTTCCTTTAGAAGTTCCACGGTCTCACCACTTTGAGAAGAAAAAGATAGAGGGTTCCATTTTATCTACATCGGTGTTGTCTCATCTGATGTTAAGTGTCAATGAGTATCGCATATCGAATGTTTCAAGTTCCCCATTCTTTGATCGCTCTCTTTTATTGGCAGTTTGAAACGATTGCTTTGACGAATGGAAAATGTGTTATGCTATAATTAATTTATGGCTATTTTTAATGTGAAACAATTAGCTTATCAAGTCGGTGATAAGTTGATTCTGAAAGATATTTCGTTTTCCGTTCAAGAGGGTGAGCGGGTAACTTTAGTAGGTCCTTCTGGGAGCGGTAAGAGCAGTTTATTGAAACTGTTATCAACTCTGATTTCACCGACTTTTGGTGATGTGTGGTTTGAAGGTCAGTCTGTGTCTACACTCAACCCTATTAATTACCGTCGTCAGGTTTCCTATTGCTTTCAGCAGCCTGTCTTGTTTGGCAAGACGATTCGGGATAACATGATTTTTCCTTTTGATATTCGTCAGCTTCCGTTTGATGAAAAAAAGGTCTTGAAGATGCTTACTCGGTTCAATTTGACGCCTGACCATCTAGAACAAGACACCAAGGACTTATCAGGTGGTGAGAAGCAGCGTGTTGCCCTATTGCGCAATCTGCTTTTTGAACCGAAGGTCTTGTTACTCGATGAGGTGACTGCTGGTTTAGACAGTGCTACCAAGCATTTAGTTAACAAGATTATTGCGGATTATCACGCTGAGGGTCATACGATTATAGAAGTTACTCATGATGAGGGGGAAATTCAATCAGCCAGTCGTATCATTACCATCGAGAAAGGAGGATTAGTCGATGACAAACGTATCAGTCAGTAATCTATCACTCGTTCTAGCTTTTGGCTTGGTGCTTCTAGCGGTTGGTATCAGCGTTAAGGAGAAGTTAGGTTTAGGTAAAGACATTGCTATCGCTGTTGTGCGCACCGTTATCCAACTGGTTGTGGTTGGCTTTATCTTGCAATACATTTTTCGAGTTAACAACATCTTTTTAACCTTTGCCATGGTCATGGTCATCATTTTCAATGCCAGCCGTCAAGCCCACTCGCGCAATCCCAATGGTAATAAACACTTATGGCAATCCTGGCTGGCGATTTTACTATCGACCACCATCACTTTAGGAATTCTGATAGCTTCAGGAGCCATTAAGCTTGTGCCTTCCCAGATTGTCCCTATTTCGGGGATGATTGCCAGTAACTCCATGGTTGCTATCGGCCTAAGTTACCGCGCTATGTACAGTCTTTTTACTGATCAACGTCAGCAAGTTTTGGAAAAATTGGCTCTTGGTGCACCTATAAAAATGGCGTCGCTCTCTATTTTGCGACAGGCTATCAAAACAGGAGTACAGCCGACCATAGACTCTGCTAAAACGGTTGGTTTGGTTAGCCTACCAGGGATGATGTCTGGTTTGATGTTTGCAGGAGTGGACCCAGTTTATGCCATCAAATACCAAATCATGGTTATGTTTATGCTGTTATCAGCTACAAGTTTGGGTTCTGTGATTGCCTCTTATTTTGCTTACAAAACCTATTTTAATGAACGTATGCAGGTTGAGTTTTAAGAATTCTGTGCTGTCAGAAGTTTGTCAGATTCGAACACGGGTAACAATTGTTACAATAGCTATCTCTATTTTTAATAGATAGAGGATTTGACATTTAATGTCCAATAAAGAAAACTCTTAGGATTGCTGATTTGATGCTGTTCCTAAGAGTTTTTTTCAAAGAGATTAAAAAATATTGAAGAAAATGGTCATTAGTGGTTTTTCGAGCTACTCTTTGTCTACCTCTCCAGTAGTTTTTAGACTTTTTCTTTTATTTCTTCATAAATCTTACTATAAAAGGCTTTTTCATCTTTTAAGAGTTGGTTGAGTTTGAAGGATTTTTTAGCGATTTTAAGACTCTTTTGGGCTTTTTTCTTGTTACCGAGAACTTCAAGTTCATATTTCGCTTTTATGGTTTGTATACTTGCTTGGGGGTGAGCCAGCATTTTTTTGACTGCTTTGGTTTTAGCTAGTTCTCTAGCTTCATTATCATTACCAGATAGGAGTTGGGTTTCGAAGCGGGAGTAGCTGGCGCACATCTTGATAAAAGAGTTTTCCGTAAAGTTAGCCAAGGTCTGCAAATCAGCATCAGCTTTTTCAAAACGTCCTTCAAAAATATCAATCCAAGTATGATTTAGGTAGAAAATTTGTGGGGTGCTACCCATCTGCAAGGGGACTTCCTCGCTATAGAAGTCTGACATTGTCACCGCGTCGGGTGCGGTATAGAGGCTTGCTGCATGTTTTAGAGTTGACTGAAGGTAGCGACCGTTTTCAGGGAAAAGGTACAGCTCCAAAAGTCTTGCCCCGTCTGTAATGCCATCAGGAGAAGCATTTATCAAGATAAGCCCCAAATTCAAGAAGATATAAAGGCTTGCCCAGTCCCAGATATTCCAAATCCATCCTACAAGGACAGCCACTAGTAAGAGCAGAAGGTGAGTAAGCAGCCCACCTGAAAACATGAGAATTCCTCGCATGTCATCCCTATCCTTCTTAATTCCGATGTATTGGGCAGCCGCTCCCAGTACTACCGCCTTCTTCTCAAATTTCCAACCAGTTTTCTGGCGAATCAGGTGCCAATTGCCAATTCCCAGAGCTACCATTTGGTAGCCAGAGAGTTTTCCAAAAAAAGCATGACCTAGTTCATGAAGGAGTAAAATAAAGTAGATGGAAAAGAAATAGAAGATAAAGGTACCCAGTGCTACCAAAAGCCAAGTTTCGTCTGTAATTGTACGTTCTACTTTTGCCATAATGGTACCTAAAATGAAAAAGGAATAGATAGAGGAAAGTAGCCCAAGACTTGTCATAATCCGACTAAACCACTTCAGCTTTGTTTTAGACATATTCAACATCCTTTTATTATTATTTCTTGATTTTATCATAATGATTTTATCATAATTTAAAGAATAGCGAAAGCACTCTCAAGAGAGTCGAGATTATGCTGTGTCATCTAAGCAGTTATCTTAGTCACACTGTGACTAAAGCTATTTTTGAGAGTTTAGGATGAACACGCCAATTGTCATTTTCCTTCTTGCTTGCCCTGCCTAGTTTTTATTTTTATTGTTTGATGACTATGTTTCTGATAGAGTGTCTTGCCATCCCCAGATACAGTAATCAAATGGTTTTTGTTATTGGAAACTCTTTCAGCTTTATGATGTGACAAGCCTAATTAAAAAAGATAGATGTACTTTAAGAGCAAGGGGAATTTGATAAGTATAGTCTTTTGAAGTAATTTTGAGACCTTGTCATTTTCGACTTGCCCTATTCATCCTTTTTGAAAATCAAGTACTGCCCGTGTCATTTTCTGCTCCTTGTTCTGAAAGTTAATTCATTTGATTATACATGCTGTATTGTAAAAAAAGAATAATCCTATGAATGTTGGAACAATAGTGTCGTTTTATTTCTCTTTGTCCTTCCTAGAGAATATCATTTTTTCTACTCTCCATTTCTGATTTTTTTATGGTAAAATGGTACAGATACCATGGTTTGTTGCAAAGCTGAGTTTGACGGCGTTTCAGTTAGGTTGAGCTTTGTAAAAAACAAGGTATCTAAAGATTCATGAGATGAGGTAAATAAATGAGTAAACAGGTTTTTGAAACGACTTTTGCTGGCAAACCTTTAGTCGTTGAAATTGGTCAAGTGGCTAAGCAAGCGAATGGCGCTACAGTTGTTCGTTATGGGGAATCTACTGTTTTGACAGCGGCAGTCATGTCTAAAAAAATGGCAACAGGTGATTTCTTCCCCCTTCAAGTCAACTACGAGGAAAAGATGTATGCTGCTGGGAAATTTCCAGGTGGTTTCAATAAGCGTGAGGGACGCCCGTCAACAGATGCAACCTTAACGGCACGTCTCATTGACCGTCCTATTCGCCCTATGTTTGCAGAAGGATTCCGTAACGAAGTTCAAGTGATCAACACTGTCCTTTCTTATGATGAAAATGCTAGCGCACCGATGGCTGCTATGTTTGGGTCTTCATTGGCACTCGCCATTTCAGATATTCCTTTCAAGCGTCCCATCGCAGGTGTGCAAGTGGCTTATATTGATGAAGAATTCATCATCAATCCAGATCAAGCGCAAAAAGAAGCCTCTGCTCTAGAATTAACGGTAGCTGGTACTAAAGAAGCCATCAATATGGTAGAATCAGGTGCCAAGGAATTATCAGAAGACATCATGCTTGAGGCTCTTTTGAAAGGTCACCAAGCTATTCAAGAGTTAATCGCCTTCCAAGAAGAAATTGTCGCCGCAATCGGTAAAGAAAAAGCTGATGTAGAATTACTTCAAGTTGACCCAGAAATCTTCAAGGAAATTAACGACAAATACTATGATGATTTGGCGCGTGCCGTCCAAGTGGAAGAAAAATTAGCACGTCAAGAGGCGACTCATGATGTCAAAGAGCAAGTTTTTGGAGAATACACGGCTCGTTACGCTGAAGATCCAGAATTTGAACGTATTTATCGAGATGTGGCTGAAACTTTGGAGCAAATGGAGCATGCGGAAGTGCGCCGTCTCATTACTGAAGACAAGATTCGTCCAGATGGCCGTCGTGTTGATGAAATCCGTCCTTTGGAAGCAGAAGTTGACTTCTTACCAAAAGTTCATGGCTCTGGTCTCTTTACACGTGGACAAACTCAAGCACTGTCAGTGTTGACACTTGCACCGATGGGGGAAACTCAGATTGTCGATGGTTTAGATCCTGAGTATAAAAAACGCTTTCTACACCACTACAATTTCCCTCAATATTCCGTTGGAGAAACTGGGCGTTACGGTGCCGCAGGGCGTCGTGAGATTGGTCATGGTGCTCTTGGTGAGCGTGCACTGGAGCAGGTCTTGCCAAGTCTTGAGGACTTTCCATACGCGATTCGCTTGGTAGCAGAAGTATTGGAATCTAATGGGTCATCATCACAAGCCTCCATTACAGCTGGTACCTTAGCACTCATGGCTGGCGGTGTTCCCATTAAAGCTCCGGTTGCAGGGATTGCCATGGGGCTTATCTCAGATGGTACTAACTATACTGTCCTAACTGATATTCAAGGTTTGGAAGACCATTTTGGTGACATGGACTTTAAAGTGGCTGGAACTCGTGAAGGTATTACAGCCCTTCAAATGGATATTAAAATTGAAGGTATTACACCGCAAATCCTTGAAGAAGCCTTGGCGCAAGCCAAAAAAGCGCGTTTTGAAATCCTTGATGTTATCGAAGGAGCCATTGCCGCACCACGTCCACATTTAGCACCGACAGCACCTAAGATTGATACCATCAAGATTGATGTGGATAAAATTAAGATTGTTATCGGTAAAGGTGGTGAAACGATTGATAAAATCATCGCTGAAACAGGTGTTAAGATTGACATCGACGAAGAAGGAAACGTTTCTATCTACTCTTCAGACCAAGATGCTATTGATAAAGCTAAAGAAATCATTGCTGGTTTAGTTCGTGAAGCCAAAGTTGGCGAACTCTATCACGCCAAAGTGGTTCGTATCGAAAAATTTGGTGCTTTTGTTAATCTCTTTGACAAGACAGATGCTCTTGTTCACATTTCAGAGATTGCTTGGACACGTACCAATCGTGTAGAAGATGTGCTTGAAGTTGGTGAAGAAGTGGATGTCAAGATCATCAAAGTTGACGAAAAAGGTCGCATTGATGCCTCTATGAAAGTTCTCGTACCACGTCCAAAGCCGGTTGAAAAACCAGAGAAAAAATCTTCAGACAAAAAGGAAAACTAATCATGGAAAGATTTAACATTGAGTTGGGCTTGGCCCTTCGTCAATTCATTGAAGAGCCAGATAATTTTCTGCGTAGCATTGCCCTAGTCAATAGTATGCATTTGTATCCTGTTCTGGCTAGTTCGGAACCTTATGCCATAGCTATCGATGGGCAAAAGTTAACCCCTGTCTTTACGAGTAAAGAGGACCTTGAGACATTTTGTCATGAACATCCATCAGCTTCAAAACAGGATTGGATTGAACGTTCAGCCTTAGATGTGCTTGAAGAAGTAATTTTACATCAGTTGGCGGGTTTGATTTTCAATGTTAAGAAAACAGGCGATTTCAGCAACTCAACGATTTTCCAATCTAGTGAAATGATTCAGTTCGTCAATACTTTTACAGAACTAATTAATGACATCATGAGTGATGACAATCAAGCTGCTGATTTGTTAGAAAAAGTCTATTTGGTGCCAGTCTTTATTTATCCCAAAGCTGATGGAACACACGAGCGACGTTTTCCGACCATGGCAAATGAATTAGAGCAAAGTTTTGTACCCGTCTTTTCAAGCCTGCCTCATTTTGCGGATTGGTATAACAATGAAGAGTTCGGCTTGCCATTTAGAGAAATGGGTGGTTCAGTCTTCGTTTGGAGATTAGAAGAGATTCTTCAAAAAGATCGTCAAGAAGCTGGTGATACGTTAGGGGTTGTGGTCAATCCTTTAGCAGAACAGCAAGCGATTGTTGAGTGGGCTGGTATCAATAAGTAAGAGCGAAATAAAAATGGCTAGACTGACAAGGGTTTAGGATGAGATAAAAAAGGAAAAGGAGGACTGGTATGGGCTGGTGGCGAAAATCAATCGATATTGTTAAAGAGTTAGACCCTGCGGCTCGTACGTCTTTAGAAGTGGTCCTTACTTATCCTGGTATCAAGGCTCTTGCGGCACATCGTCTTTCCCATTATTTGTGGCGACATGGGTTTAAATTGATTGCGCGGATGCACAGCCAATTTTGGCGATTTTGGACCAATATTGAAATCCATCCAGGGGCTGAGATCGCTCCTGGGGTTTTCATTGATCACGGAGCAGGTTTGGTGATTGGTGAAACGGCGCTGGTTGAGGAAGGTGTTATGCTCTATCATGGGGTGACGCTTGGTGGGACTGGAAAAGATACTGGTAAAAGGCATCCAACCGTACGTCGTGGTGCGCTGGTCTCTGCACACTCTCAGGTTATTGGCCCAGTTGAGATTGGCGAAAATGCTAAGGTCGGTGCTGGTGCCGTTGTGGTATCAGATGTGCCTGCAGATGTGACGGTGGTAGGTGTTCCCGCTAAGGTGGTTCGCGTGCATGGGAAAAAAGATGAACTAGTCAACCATGCAGTTGAAGAGGATCGCAAGAGCCATTACTATGCATCCAAAATGGAAGAAGCGGCGGACAAGAGTCATCAGTCGTCCCACCTCTAAGCGGTCTAATCCATCGAACCAAGTCAATAGAAGGTAATGAAAAAAGGAGTATCAAAGATGAAAAGTTTTTTGAAGCACAATTGGTTGTTTTTACTTTCTTGTACATATCTCACCATCTCACTGTTACGGTTATTGACGAAACCATCAGTTGAAAAGGGCAATTTGTTTTTAACTGTCATCTGTTTATTAGGGCTTATATCAGGTGTTTGGACCATATACCGTAGAAAATCCATGCGAAAGATTAACAAGGAGAACTAAGTGATTAAAATTTACGATACCATGACTCGCAGTCTCCGTGACTTTGTGCCTTTAGAAGAGGGCAGAGTTAAGATGTATGTCTGCGGGCCAACCGTTTACAACTATATCCACATTGGAAATGCTCGTTCAACTGTGGCCTTTGATACGATTCGTCGCTATTTTGAATACCGTGGTTATCATGTTGACTATATTTCTAATTTCACCGATGTGGATGACAAAATCATCAAAGCAGCTAAAGATGCTGGGATTTCTACTAAGGAGCTTTCTGATCGCTTTATTGCTGCTTTTATGGAAGATACCGCTAAGTTGGGTGTTAAGCCAGCTACCAAAAACCCTCGTGTTATCAATTATATGGATCAGATTATCGCCTTTGTGGAAACCCTTGTGGAAAAAGGTTTTGCCTATGAGTCGCAAGGCGATGTTTACTTCCGTGTGGAAAAGTCTGAGAATTACGCTAAGTTAGCTAATAAAACGTTGGCTGATTTGGAAATTGGAGCCTCAGGTCGTACGGATGAGGAGACATCCCGTAAGGAAAATCCTGTCGACTTTGCTCTTTGGAAATCCGCTAAAGATGGTGAAGTTTCTTGGGACAGTCCTTGGGGAGCAGGTCGTCCAGGCTGGCATATCGAGTGTTCGGTGATGGCAACAGAAATCCTTGGCGATACCATTGATATTCACGGCGGCGGTGCTGACTTAGAATTCCCCCACCACACTAATGAAATTGCTCAGTCTGAAGCTAAAACAGGTCACACCTTTGCTAATTACTGGATGCACAATGGCTTTGTCAATGTGGATAATGAAAAAATGTCCAAGTCACTAGGCAACTTTGTAACGGTTCACGACATGTTGAAAACAGTGGATGGGCAGGTGCTTCGTTTCTTTTTGGCAACACAGCAGTACCGCAAGCCGGTTAACTTCACTGAAAAAGCTATCCATGATGCAGAAGTTAATCTTAAATATTTGAAGAATGCTTATCAACAGCCTGTCCAAGAGTCTGTGGATAAGGGTAGCTTTGAAACCTTTAAATCACAGTTTGTGGCAGCTATGGATGATGATTTCAACAGTGCCAATGGCATCACGGTGCTCTTTGATTTAGCCAAGTGGATTAATTCTGGTCATTACACTATGACTATAAAAGAAGAATTCGCAGCTATGCTAGCCGTTTTTGGTATTGTCTTTCAGGAAGAGCCAGAAGTAGTTCTGGATGCTGATATTGAAGCCTTGATTGCAGAGCGACAAGAGGCACGTGCCAATAAAGATTTTGCGCGTGCGGATGCGATTCGTGATCAGTTGGCTGAGCAAGGGATTAAACTGTTAGATACTAAGGATGGTGTGAGGTGGACGCGTGACTAAAGACAGCCAAGTGGATGTCCATTTGATTAATGGGATTGCCCTTGCTTTTGAAGGTGATGCCGTTTATTCTTATTATATTCGTCGTCACCTGATTTTTACTGGACAGACTAAGCCTAACCAACTTCACCGTTTAGCAACGCGCTATGTATCAGCCAAAGCACAAGCCAGCCTTATCACGGCTATGTTAGAAGCCCAGCTTTTAACTGAAAAAGAAGAAGACATTTACCGTCGCGGGCGCAATACTAACAGTCACACCAAGGCTAAGAATGCGGATGTCGTGACTTACCGAATGTCGACGGGGTTTGAAGCTGTGATGGGATATTTGGATATGACCGATCAAACTGAGCGCCTGGAAGAATTGATTGCTTGGTGTATTAATTGGGTCGATCAACAAGTGTAAAAAAGGAGGTTGGGTTAGAAGTACCCGGGTTCCTTTATTGTTATTACAGCGGTTTTAAGTAGTAGTGGTTTACTGAATTGGAGTCTATGATTGGCTCAGTTTTGGTTTCTAAGTACATATGTAATAGCAAACAGTTGCCTGCTCTCTTTTACAGTTATTGATGGTTTTTTAGGTTTCATTATTGCTGTCATGGAGAACGGCTGGAGGTAACTTAGATTGAAGCAAAGTTCCTTTATAACCGTAACCGACTCATAAAAAGCTGGAGTACTCGTTAAGAGTATCCTCCAGTTTTTTATATATCGTGAAATAAGCTAGGAATAGGACGCAAATACCTCAAGGAAAGTATCGCAATCAGGAAGTACCTGTCTGAGCTGTTTGACGAAATCCAGTGAATGTGCCATGTCAATTTGATATTATAGTGTTGCTGGTCTTATTTCATTTTACGGTATCCATAAGGCATAAAGGTAGGAAAGACAGCTAAAACTAAAAATAAGATAAAACAGACCGATGCGAATGCTCTGAAATGGCTTATGAAGTCGAATCAGTGTCAATAATGTCCAAACGATCAGGACTGTAACGAACCAGCCAGAGATGAGACGCCGTGGCGTCAGTCCAAAAAGGTAGATGTAAATACCAAAGAGTTTCCAAGCAGCAAGAAGGGCGAAGATGAGAGAGAAAGTGAAAAAGATAGTTAGAAGGTATTTACCTATCTTTTGATCCCAGATGGGAGAAGATAGGAAAAAGTAGCTTGCAGCAAGTGTTGTGAAATTCAAGAGGGCTACGCGGACCAATTGCCAAAAACCAGAGACAGCAGTGTTAGAAGCTGCTTGTGGGCTAATTGTCTGCGCTTGAAACAGTGTTTGTAGATCAGCAAAAGCAAGTATTAGAAAGAGAGCATAAATAAGGCATAAGCTACCAATGATAATATAACTGCTGAAGGTGGGAAGAATCCTGTTGTGATCAAGTTTTTCTTGGAGTGCTTGATAGCTTTCATCGTTTTTTCTTCCTCTAATCAGTGGACCAAAAAGCAGTCCGTAGAGATAGGCACCTACAGGCAGAGATAAAATAGCGTAGCAAAGAAATTCGATGAAATGGTCGTACCAGCTGAACTGGAAGTAGGCAGCGTTCAACTGGTCAAACCAGTGATCAGTGACTAGTTTAAAATGCTGAGAGACGGCTTGAAGCTGGTTGATAGCAAAGGCAACTAGTAGAACTGCGACACCAATCGAGCCTAAGAGAGTCAAGGTAAATTGGGGATTTATTTTGGACTTGTTAGGCTGTTGAACACGAGGGTAACTAAGTATTTGAGAGCGAAGGCGAATGTTTTTGATAGGAATAGTCCAAAAGCCTCGCCAGGCATCTCTAAAAAAGAAGATACCAAATCTCCCTTGACTAAATTGCTTGTTGCGAGCTAGGACATAGTAGATGAAGGTTAGATGAAGTCCAAGTAGACGAAAGAAGTCAAAGTGAGCCTGAGTCCCCCAGATAGCGTATCCTAGCAATTGGAGAAGTAGGGAGCTAAACAGCAGCCTATCTTCTGGTGATTTTTCTTTGATGCTATCCAGATACACTTGATTTGGCTGGCTCCACTCGGTGATAATAATCATCAAAATCGCCGCTAAAATCAGGTAAATAGGGTTGTTATTAAAGAGATTGACAATGTAAAAATAGGCTGGAAGATAAGTAAGCTGTGCTCCGATTTTATAATGGTAAAAGTCTGAATCAGAGAGTTTTTTAAGGTACAGAGAGATAAGAGGTTTCTTGAAAGAAGAAGATTTTGTCACGTTTTGTTACTCACTTTCTGTATCAGGGACATACTCGATGATGTCACCAGGTTGACAGCCCAATTCGCGACAAAGAGCATTCAAAGTTGAAAAGCGAATGGCTTTAGCCTTGTTATTTTTTAAAATCGATAGATTGGCTGGGGTTAGGTCGATCAGTTCGGCTAAACGCCCTGCACTGATGTGTTTTTGTGCCATGACTAGGTCTAAGTTGATACGAATCATAAATGGCTTTTCCTCTCTTAGATAGTATAATCAACATCATTTTGTAGCTCAACAGCTTTGCCGAAAGCGTTTCGGATAACCCGGATAACCAAAGTCAGGGCGATGCCAGCTGCTGTGATTAAGAGCATGGGAATGTAGCAAGTTACCCCCATCAGAAAAGAAATGGCAGTAATGGCGGCAGCCTCCCATCCTAAGATTTGAAGACTGCGAACATTGAGCTCAATAAAAATAAGGTCTTTTCCAATTCTATTGACCAGTTGAAATAGATGATATAGGAAAATTAAGGAAAGCAAGCCAATACTATATCCTAAACATAGCATAGTTATGTAGCGTTGCGTGCCTTGCAGAAGCGGCGAAGGATAAATAATAGCTAAATCAACGACCCAAGTTCCCGTTGAAAGGAGAATAATAGCCCCTATAAAAAGAACGATTAAGCAAATTTTGGTTAAGATAATACTGAAATCTTCATAGCTGTTATGATTCATGATGACATCTCCTGAGTAATTTTGAATTTAGTATATCACAATTTTATCGAATATCAATAAAAAAATATCGTTTTTTAATAATTAATAATTGAATAACGATAAAAAGATGAACGATTAGCCTTACGATCTGATTAGCTTGTCAAATGATCAACTTATCAAGACGGTGTTGTGGGCGTTATTGTAAAGTCCTTGATTATCATTCTCAAGGCTGATGTTATCGCTTTTGTTATCTGTCATAATAGGGTGAATGGAGGATGTTATTATGGCAGATCAACGAATGACCTATCATATTGATAGTAACATGCAATTTCCTTTGGTGGAGATTGCTTTGGAGGCTGGAGAGTCTGTTTATTTGCAAAAAGGGAGCATGGTTTATCATACCCCAGGTGTTCAGCTAAATACTCGGCTAAATGGACGTGGGGAAGGTCTTGGAAAAATGCTGGGTGCGCTTGGGCGATCGATGACGTCGGGAGAATCTATCTTTATTACCCAAGCCATTTCGACAGAAGATAATGGTCGATTGGCTTTAGCACCTTCTATGCCGGGTCAAGTCATAGCGCTTGAATTGGGGGAAAAGCAATACCGTCTCAATGATGGTGCCTTCTTAGCATTGGACGGATCGGCTCAGTATCGGATGAAGAGACAAGCAGTTGGTAAAGCTTTCTTCGGAGGTCAAGGTGGTCTTTTTGTCATGACGACTGAAGGACAAGGAACGCTTCTAGCAAATACGTTTGGCTCGGTGAAAAAGTTGGAACTCTATGGAGAGAGTATGACGATTGATAATGCCCATGTTGTGGCATGGAGTGATACCTTAGATTATGATATTCACTTAGAAAATGGGTTTTTACAATCCATTGGTACTGGTGAGGGTATTGTCAATAGTTTTAGAGGCTACGGTGAGATTTATGTGCAAAGTCTTAACATTGAAACCTTCTCTAAAGTGGTAGGAGGACACTTTACTGTTGCTGGTAACCCTAATAGGGGTAAGGTAGATAGTTTTCTGGATTTGTTTTAAGGCTATCTGATGAGTTGAGTAAATAACTGGACTCTTTTTGTAACTAATACTCAATGACAATCAAAAGTAGTCTAAGCGACGCTAGTACAGGTAGAATGGGAATGCATCAGACCAAGTTAACATCTATTTTCATTGAGTATAAAGCGCATCTGGAGTGTTAATCGCTTAGAGAGAGATCAATTCAAGGTAAGAATTTTTATCAGAAATCTTCTGTCATTTTCTTAGCTGACCAAGCTGACTTGTGCTATAATGGTATGGATTGGCAAGGACAAAAGAATGTGTATTTGCCCAAAGCTATTGATAAAAAAATATTATAGGAGACAGACATGTCAAACGATATTCGTGTGCGTTATGCACCAAGCCCAACGGGTCTTTTACATATCGGTAACGCCCGTACAGCATTATTCAACTACCTCTATGCACGCCATCATGATGGTAAATTTATTATCCGTATCGAAGATACAGATCGTAAACGTCACGTTGAAGATGGTGAGCGCAGTCAACTCGAAAACCTTCGTTGGTTGGGGAT
Source organism: Streptococcus jiangjianxini (assembly GCF_040225085.1). Lineage (NCBI taxonomy): Bacteria > Bacillati > Bacillota > Bacilli > Lactobacillales > Streptococcaceae > Streptococcus > Streptococcus jiangjianxini. The sequence continues at coordinate 16,864 of NZ_JBEHGL010000005.1, forward strand.
GGATTGGGATGAAAGCCCTGAGACACATGAAAACTATCGTCAGTCTGAACGTCTAGAGCTTTATCAAAAATACATCCAACAATTACTGGATGAAGGGAAAGCCTATAAATCATACGTTACCGAAGAGGAATTACAGGCTGAACGCAAACGCCAAGAAGATGCGGGTGAGACCCCACGTTATATCAACGAATTCCTTGGCATGTCGGAAGATGAAAAGGAAGCCTACATCGCAGAACGTGAAGCCGCAGGCGTTATTCCAACGGTGCGCTTGGCGGTTAATGAGACAGCCATCTACAAATGGACGGATATGGTAAAAGGCGATATCGAGTTTGAAGGTGGCAATATCGGTGGTGACTGGGTTATTCAGAAAAAAGACGGCTTTCCAACCTACAACTTTGCTGTTGTTGTGGATGATCATGATATGAAAATCTCTCACGTTATCCGTGGAGATGACCATATTGCCAATACGCCAAAGCAACTCATGATCTATGAAGCCCTTGGTTGGGAGGCGCCTGAATTTGGTCACATGACCTTGATCATCAATTCTGAAACAGGTAAAAAACTCTCAAAACGTGATACGAATACTCTTCAGTTTATTGAGGATTACCGTCGCAAAGGGTATTTACCAGAAGCAGTCTTTAACTTTATCGCTCTTCTTGGTTGGAATCCTGGTGGTGAAGATGAGATTTTCTCTCGTGAAGAATTAATTAATCTCTTTGATGAACATCGCCTTAGCAAGTCTCCAGCTGCTTTTGATCAAAAGAAATTGGATTGGATGAGTAATGACTACCTCAAGAATGCAGACTTTGACAAGGTATTTGAGCTTTGCAAACCCTTCCTTGAAGAAGCTGGTCGTTTGACTGATAAGGCTGAAAAATTGGTGGAACTCTATAAGCCTCAGCTAACAGCTGCCGATGAGATTGTCCCATTGACGGACCTATTCTTCTCCGACTTCCCTCTTTTAACTGATGCTGAAAAAGAAGTGATGGCAGGAGAGACTGTTCCAACAGTTCTTGAAGCCTTTAAAGCTAAGCTGGAAGCTATGTCAGATGAAGACTTCCAGCCAGACAATATCTTCCCACAAATCAAAGCTGTTCAAAAAGAAACAGGAATCAAAGGGAAAAACCTCTTTATGCCAATTCGTATTGCCGTTTCAGGTGAAATGCATGGACCAGAATTGCCAAACACTATCTATCTGTTGGGTCGCGATAAATCTATTGAACACATTGACAACATGTTGCAAAGTCTTTAATAGCAGAAGAAGAGCGGGACTTACCTGACTCTTCTTTTCTAATGTTATCGACATTAAGAAAGAATATATGATGCTCACCGAATCATTCAGAAGGGAGGGATAGATGGAATTTTTTGGAATGGAACAGTACCTACTAGAATTCACAGCGATTTGGTTTATTTACCAAGATTTGAGACAGAGAAAACTAAACAAATATCACTTCCCTTTCTATTTAGTATTATCAATAGTCCTGGCAATTATCATCCGAGAAAATGTCTTTCTACCTCTATGGCTTACTTTTTTACTGCTGTCTTTGTTGGACCAAGAGAAAAGAACCATTTGTAGGCATTTATTTTATACTGGACTATCAGTAGTCCTTGTAGACTTACTCTTAAGGTATTTTTATATTTTTGTTGCTCCAACCTTATTAAGGGGAATTCATTTTCCAGCCTATTTAACCCCTTGGGTGACAATCATCATTTTCTTGCTCTTAATACCGATAATTAGAGCTTTGAGACGTCTCTTTCGGCTAGATTACCCAACCATTTTGAAAATTCCGGATAAACAGGTTCAACGTTATATTTATGGCATGAATGGTTTCTTTTTTCTTTATTATATTGTTCATTATGTGGTATTCTTTGATCATCCATCAGTGATGGCCAATTATGACCGTGTAACGCTTTTTGTTTCTGTTATGGTTATGGTTTATATGTTAACGCTTTTAAATCGAAAAGCTAGGGAACGTTATGTGTCAGATGTTGAGAGAGAAGAACAGCAATATTTGGTTAATTTGGAACAATACAGCCACCATTTGGAGGGCATTTATCAAAATATCCGATCTTTTAAGCATGACTATGACAATATCTTGATTAGTTTGAAGGATAGTATCTATTATGGGGATATTGATGAGATCAGAGATTCATTTGAAGAAGTATTGAAAAAATCCCAAGATAGAATGGAAGATGACGATTATTTATTCTACCAGTTGATTCCGATAGCCAATAATCATATTAAAATGGTTGTTACCAAGGATTTGTTGGAAGCGAAACGGTTAGGTGCTCAGGTTTCGGTGTTGCTACCTGATTCAGAAGATATTCCTATGCTAAATCAAAAGGATGTTATTACTTTGCTTCATCATATGCTGCAACTGGGGACCCATCATGCTAAACTCAGTAAAAAGCCAAGTTTAAGGCTAGTGATTAAAACAATTAAGAATGACTATGAAATAAGTGTTTCTTATAGCACGTCTGTAGAAACATTAGTCTCTGGCTGCCTGTCATTCGATCGTCAAAGTCCTTTTTTAGATAACATGGACAAAGGATCACACCATATCCAAAAGATTTTTCAAGATAACCCTAACCTTTCAAAGGCTTTTGCAAGTGGCTCTTACATGGCTAAGGATACCTTGATCATCCATTCAAATGAACAGGAGGAAGCATGAGCTCAGAGTTAATTAAGGACTTTTTAGCATTTGTGATCATGTGGATGATGTACTGGTTGATATTTCTCCACATTAGCGATATCACTATCAAAAAACGGTATTTATTCCCATTTGCTTTTTTGCTTATTATCCTTAACTACTGTTATCGATTAGAGACCTCTCCTTTTATTTTTAGTGTGTTTTTGGCCATTTATTACTATCGAAATCCAAAGGAAAGTTTTTACAAATATATCTTTTATAGTTTATTTCCGGTTGTGACTGTGGATATTTTTGCTAGAGCAATGGCTTTATACCTGCTGTCGCCGCTGCTAGACATCAGCCCTGAAGTGCTTAGTAAAGAATATGCTCTATTATACATTAGTTACGGTGCTGTCTTTCCTACCTATTACTTTTTGAATAAAACCTTAAACCTTAATTTCAAATATATCCAAAAAGGGTCGACGGCTAAAAAGAATTTTTTGTCGAATAGGTTTAGTTGCCTTTTACTGAGTTATTATGGTATTTTTACCTATAGTGTTTTAGCAAGGCGTTTATTTCCAAACTCGTTTAATTTTTGGGATTACCGTCAGCAGATTCTGCTTATTTACATGTTCCTATATTTCTGGTTATTGTCCGAAATTAATCATGAAGCAAAACTAGAAATGGATCGCAAACTGGCAGCGGCCAAGGCTGAAAAAATCAAAGCGCTAGAGGATTATAACCAGCATATTGAAAAGTTACATGGCGATATTCAAAGTTTTAAGGAGCATTATGAACGATCTTTTAACACTTTGCGTACGTTCATTAATAAGGGCGATTTGGAAGCCATTCAAGCAGCTTACGGGAAGCTGATTGAAGGACGAGAAATGAAAGTTGACCGTTCGCAATACGAATTAGGACGTTTAGCTAATCTAAAAGTCTCTCCCATTAAAAGTATTTTATCAACTAAGATGATTGAGGCTCAAAGCCAAAATGTTGAAGCTTTTTTAGAGATTCCAGATGTGATAGATGAGATTTATCTGGATGTTTTGGATATGGTTATTGTCTTGTCTGTCTTTTTAGACAATGCCATTGAAGCCGCCAAAGAATCTCGCAGACCGCACATCAGCGTTGCTTTCTTTAAGAGAGAAGGCAGTCAATTACTCGTTGTTGAAAACAGCATAAGCAAGGATAGTGTTGATATATCTAAAGTATTTCAAAAAGGGTACTCGACCAAGGGACCAAATAGAGGGATAGGTTTAGCCAATGTTCGACAGATTTTAGAGAACTATCCGGAAACCGTCCTATCTACCAAGATGGGACATCATAGCTTCACCCAAATTCTAGAAATGAGACCAGAGCCATGAATATTTTTATCTTAGAAGACAATGTCTGTCAACAAGAACGATTATTGGGAACGATCAAAGAGATATTAAAAGAAGAAAACTTATCTACACGTCATTTAGCAGCTTATAGCAAAGCCTCAAAGCTACTCGAGAACGTCAAAGAAAGAGGCAGTCATCAGCTCTTTTTCTTTGATATTACGATCAAAGATGAGGCTCGTAAAGGCTTGGAAGTTGCCTCAGAGTTGCGTCAGATGGACCCTAACGCAGTGATTGTCTTTGTAACAACACACTCAGAATTCGCCCCCATCAGTTTTAAATATAAGGTTGCTGCTTATGATTTCATTGATAAGATGCTGGATCCGGATGATTTCAAAGATCAGGTTCGCGACAGTATTTTGTACACTGCTAGTCTATCCAAAGGGGTGCAGACGGAAATAGAGTATTTTGATTATAAATCTGCTAAAGCACAAGTTAAAGTGCCCCTTCATGACATCTTGTATTTTGAAACCTCGCAAACGGCACATAAAGTCATTTTAAGGACGAAAACAGAACGTCTAGAATTTTATGCTAGACTTTCAGATATTGAAAAAATGAGTGATAAATTCTACCAAAGTCATCGATCATTTTTAGTCAATTTAGACAATGTGAGTGGTGTTGATAAGATTGAACAATTAGTTTATTTTGAAAATGGGGAGTCCTGCCTAGTCTCACGTTTGAAAGTCAAAACCTTAATCGCGAAATGGGAAAATAACATTTCAGGACGAAAAAATGACATTTCATGATTTTTGACTGGTTAAATTTAGGTGATGTGATAAACTAATACGTGTAGAGGCGAGGAACTCTCTCTCTTAAAAATTGACTGTTCGATACATTTCAATAATCTCCAACCTCGCTTCCGATTTAATCTCCTTTCTAGTTTTAATCTCCTAATTTAACTAGAAGTAAAAAACCTGTCATTCGTGGCAGGATTTTTTTGATTTTATCAATAAGTCAGTGTCAAAATAGTGTTGGTACCAATAAAAACGCTTGCCTTTTTTTTCAATAGTTTTATAATGGGTGTCATAGCACATAAGAAAAGAGGTACGATCTATGAATAAAGTTGCTATTGTTACTGGTGCTGGGCAAGGCATTGGCTTTGCTATTGCGAAACGTCTCCATGCAGATGGGTTCAAAGTGGGGATCTTGGACTATAATGAAGAAACAGCCCAAAAAGCTGTTGAGGCGCTATCTTCCAAGGATGCTTTGGCAGTAGTGGCAGATGTTTCCAATCGTGATGAGGTGTTTGCAGCCTTTGATAAAGTTGTTGAACACTTCGGAGACTTAACGGTTGTGGTTAATAATGCTGGGATCGCACCGACAACACCTCTTGATACCATTACCCCTGAGCAGTTTGAACGCACTTTTGCGATTAATGTTGGTGGAACTATTTGGGGTGGTCAAGCAGCACTCAAGCACTTCAGAGCCCTAGGGCACGGTGGGAAGATCATCAATGCGACTTCTCAAGCTGGCTGTGAAGGAAATCCTAACTTGACGGTCTACGGTGGTTCTAAATTTGCGGTTCGTGGTATCACTCAGACCTGGGCTAAAGACTTGGCGGCAGAAGGTATTACTGTAAATGCTTATGCACCAGGTATTGTCAAAACTCCTATGATGTATGATATTGCGCATCAGGTTGGTAAAAATGCTGGAAAAGATGATGAATGGGGCATGAACACTTTTGCCAAAGATATTACCTTGGGACGCTTATCAGAACCTGAGGATGTTGCCAATGCTGTTGGTTTCCTTGCGGGAGAAGATTCTAACTATATCACAGGTCAAACGATTGTTGTTGATGGTGGTATGGTCTTCCACTAAGAAAATCTCTTGATGAAAAGGTCGTTCAAATTGGATGGTCGTTTTATGCTTACTAAAACGATCAGTCAAGATGTTATTTAAATAAAAAGTTAAAAACCTGTCACTTATGGCAGGTTTTTCTGGTAGGTAAAAAGCTTAAGGAAGCTGTCAAATGCCTGAGGAAAGTTTTGGTTTGGGAAAACAGTTTTTGGATTAAGCTGCCATTTTTAGGTAAGAAATGCATGATAATGTCCCTGAAAAAGAGGGAAGAGTCGTCCTGCTGGACAGCTGTCATAACAGTGATTTGAAAAAATGTATGTGTCAAAAAAATTGTTACCTGTATTTTCTTCATGCCTAGGGCGTGCTTAAGAGAGTTGCTGTCTATCGCATTGTTACTATCTTATGGTATAATGTAGGGAAGAATGGAGGTTAGCATGACAGAAACGAAATTGTATATTGCAAGACATGGAAAGACGATGTTTAATACGATTGGTCGCGCACAGGGTTGGTCTGATACTCCTCTGACGGCCTTTGGTGAAGAGGGTATCCGAGAACTCGGTGTAGGTTTGAAAGCATCCGGTATTCCTTTCAAAGCGGCATTTTCAAGTGATTCTGGGCGTACCATGCAGACCATGGAGATTATCCTTCGTGAAACAGAAAATGAAAGTCTTCCCTATAAACGCGATAAACGTATTCGTGAATGGTGTTTTGGTAGTCTTGATGGCGGTTATGATGGTGACCTTTTCCAGGGTGTTCTTCCAAGAACGGTTGCCTTTGCAGATGGTCGTTCATTAGATGAAATGCCTTACCCCGATATTGCTCAAAGTATCGTGGAAGTCGATACAGCCAACTGGGCGGAGCCTTGGGATGTTTTAAGCAAACGTATCTACGACGGTTTTGAAGCTATGGCTAAAGAAATAGAAAGCCAAGGGGGAGGCAATGCTATTGTGGTCAGTCATGGTATGACTATCGGTACGTTTATATGGTTGATTGATAACAATCAAGAAAAACAGCGTATTGAAAATGGAAGTATCTCAGTCGTGACCTATAAAGATGGTCAATTTAGTATTGAAGCTGTAGCAGACTTATCTTACCGTGAAAAAGGAAGAGAGATCATCAACGCAAATGAGAAGTAAGTTAGGGAAATCGTCTCTAGTCATTTTGGGACTCGCTTTTTTAGTCTTAGTCGGTGGGCTATTCTGGTTTAGAAGTCAAGGAGACTCCCAAAGATCCACTGGAAGTAGGAGAATCGAGCCAGCCGAGCAAGTTTCTGAAAAGAAAAAAACACCAAAGAAAACATCGCAAATTTCAGACTTGCCCAAGGTCTCGCCTTCTGATTGGGAGCTAATTTTGGTGAACCGTGATCATATCACACCAGAGCTAAATCCTGATTTAGAGACGGTTGACAACATCACTGTGGATAAGCGAATTGCTGAAAATGTTAGAGCCTTTCTAAAAGCAGCCCAGGAAGTAGACCCTGCTTTTCATTTGATTTCTGGTTACCGCAGTGTTGCCTACCAAAAGGAATTGTTCCAATCATATGTAAATCAGGAAAAGGCTAACGATCCTAGCTTGAGTGATCAAGAAGCAGAACAATTAGTCAAAACCTATTCCCAACCAGCGGGAGCTAGTGAACACCAAACTGGTCTCGCTATTGATTTGAGTACTGTGGATGCTTTGAATCAAGCGGATAAGGCTAGTATGGAAAAAATTCATCAAATGGCTCCTGACTATGGGTTCGTCCTTCGTTTTCTAGAAGGGGAGACGGCCTCTACCGGTGTTGGCTATGAAGATTGGCATTTTCGATTTGTGGGTAAAGATTCTGCGCGCTATATGACTGAGCACGGCTTGACTTTGGAAAATTATATTAAGCAATTGGAGGAGAAATAGAGTGAGACGACGTTTTAAATTTTCATTTTTTATTAGTCTTACCATTGCTTTTGTATTGATTGGCATCTTGCCACTTGTTTTGAATTACCGAAGTTTATCGGCAGAGAAAAAAGTTGCAACTGGATTGGACAATGAACGATTTATTGAAAAAATTGCTCCTGAAGTTCAAGAGTTGTCAACCTATTATGGAATCAGACCATCTGTCCTAATTGCTCAGGCGGCTTATGATTCCAATTTTGGTCAAAATTTATTAGCTGCTAAGTATCATAATTTATTTGCGATTCCTGCCCAACCCGGTGATGATAGTATTCGTCTGAAAAATATGGAACGCAACGAAGGTAATGTTAGTGAAGTTGAAAGAGATTATGCTATTTACCCCTCGTGGAATCATGCTTTGGAAATTTATTTAGCAGGACTCAAGGATGGTAGTCTAGCCAATAAAAATTTGTATAAAATCTTAGCAACCGCTTCGAGTATTAGTGTAGCTACTCAAGCATTTTACCGCTATGATTTCACGCACGATGATGATTATGCTAATCAATTGGAACAGATCATTAAAGAATATAACCTCGAAAAATACGATAAACAGACAAATTAGCACTCTATAAAAAGGAGTGCTAATTTTTTGAGTTTTTCTCTTGACTTCTTCAACTAGAGGTGTATAATTAGAATTATAAATTAGCACTCTACAAAAAGGAGTGCTAAAGCGTAAAGGGAGGTTCCATGATTACACCAAGACAAAATGATATTTTGAACTTAATCATCGAAATGTTCACCCAAACGCATGAACCAGTCGGTTCTAAAGCATTACAAGGTTCGATTGATTCTAGCTCAGCAACTATTCGTAATGACATGGCTAAGCTAGAAAAACTTGGCTTTCTGGAGAAAGCCCATACGTCTAGTGGTCGCTTACCGAGTCGAGCAGGCTTTCAATATTTCGTTCAAAACTCTTTGAGATTGGAAAGTATCGATGAGCAGGATGTCTATCAGGTGATTAAAGCTTTTGATTATGAAGCTTTTCGTCTAGAAGATATTTTTGCTACAGCAGGTCATCTCCTAGCTGATTTGACAGGCTATACTTCTGTGATTTTAGATGTGGAGCCTAAACATCAGCGATTGACAAATTTTGAAGTCGTACAATTATCCAATCATGATGCACTAGCAGTAATGATGTTGGATGACTCCAAACCAGTTACAGTTCAATTCGCTATTCCTAAGAATTTCTTGACCAAAGATTTGGAAACCTTGAATGCCTTGGTTAACGAGCGCTTTCTTGGTAAAGCAGTTCTTGATATTCACTACAAGCTCTTGACAGAAGTGCCGCAGGTCATCCACAAGTACTTTAGCACTACAGATAACATCTTGGACTTATTTGATTACATTTTTCAAGGACTTTTCCGTGAGACTATCCTTATTTCTGGCAAGGTAAATGCTTTAAGCTATGCGGATTTAGCGACTTACCAGTTCTTGGACAATGAGTCTAAGGTGGCTATTGAAATGCGTAATCATTTGACGGAGGAAGAACCGACCACTATCCAGGTGGCAGATAGTAGTGAACCCGCCCTTGCTAATCTAACCGTCATTCGACATCAGTTCCTGATACCGTATCGAGGTTTTGCTCTCTTGAGTTTGATCGGACCTGTCGAAATGGACTATCGACGTGCGATTAGCCTGATTAATGTGATTAGTCGAGTCCTAGCTTTGAAGTTGGCTGATTATTATCGCTATTTAAGTGGTAATCATTACGAAGTTAATTAAGATATAGAATAAAAAGAGGTGACGCTGTGTCAGAAGATATTAAAAACGAAGAAATCGTTGATGAAACGATTGACAATGAAACCGACACTGAAGAGATTGTTGATGAAACTGTCGAATCAGAAGAAGCTACTGAAAAATCAGAATTAGAATTGGCCAATGAACGTGCCGATGAATTCGAGAATAAGTATCTGCGTGCACACGCGGAAATGCAAAATATTCAACGACGTGCTAGTGAAGAGCGTCAAAGTTTACAACGCTATCGCTCACAAGATTTAGCTAAAAAAATCTTGCCAAGTTTGGATAACTTGGAACGTGCCTTAGCCGTTGAAGGCTTGACAGAAGATGTCAAAAAAGGACTTGAAATGACACGTGAGAGCCTACTACAAGCCTTTAAAGAAGAAGGTGTCGAAGAAGTTCCGATGGATGTATTTGATGCCAATTACCATATGGCTGTCCAAACCCTACCAGCGGATGACGACCATCCAGCAGATACTATCGCAGAGGTCTTCCAAAAAGGCTATCAACTGCATGACCGATTGTTAAGACCGGCCATGGTGGTGGTTTACAACTAGCTATTTCTGATGGTTGCTAAAGCAATTCATCAGAAAACGGCAAACGCTATGGCGAATTGCCTAAGCTGCTTACTAGCTCGCGATTAAAATAAATGCGGCTTTAATCGCTCACGTCGTAATAAACGACTTGACCGCAACGTCGTAAAACTATAAAGTAATCAAAAGGAAAGCAAGTCCAAGGCTTGCTAGTATGATAATTTCCACTGTGATGAAAGTAATGGCAGCTCAAGTTACTGTTACGAAAAGGGCTTTGAATCCAACGCTTCAAAGTAGGCAATGTGATGACATTCAATTGTCGACACGTCCCAAGTACAGAAGGAAATTATCACAAAAATAAAGTAAAAGAGGAAAAAAATGAGTAAAATTATTGGTATTGACTTAGGTACAACTAACTCAGCTGTTGCAGTTCTTGAAGGAACAGAAAGCAAAATTATCGCTAACCCAGAAGGTAACCGTACAACACCTTCAGTTGTTTCATTTAAAAATGGTGAAATCATCGTTGGTGATGCTGCTAAACGCCAAGCAGTTACAAACCCAGAAACGATTATCTCAATCAAATCAAAAATCGGAACTTCTGAAAAAGTAGCTGCTAATGGAAAAGAGTACACACCACAAGAAATTTCAGCTATGATTCTACAATACCTTAAAGGTTATGCTGAAGATTACCTTGGTGAAAAAGTTGAAAAAGCTGTTATCACAGTTCCAGCATACTTTAATGACGCACAACGCCAAGCAACAAAAGATGCTGGTAAAATTGCTGGTCTTGAAGTAGAACGTATTGTTAACGAACCAACAGCGGCAGCGCTTGCTTACGGTCTAGATAAAACAGATAAAGATGAAAAAATCTTGGTATTTGACCTTGGTGGTGGTACATTTGACGTTTCTATTCTTGAGTTGGGTGATGGTGTCTTTGACGTACTTGCTACGGCAGGTGACAACAAACTTGGTGGTGACGACTTTGACCAAAAAATCATTGATTTCTTAATCGCTGAATTCAAAAAAGAAAACGGTATTGACCTTTCATCAGATAAAATGGCGCTTCAACGTTTGAAAGACGCTGCTGAAAAAGCGAAAAAAGACCTTTCAGGTGTCACTCAAACCCAAATTAGCTTGCCATTTATCACAGCAGGCGACGCTGGTCCTCTTCACTTAGAAGTCTCATTGTCACGTGCTAAATTTGATGATTTGACAAGTGATCTTGTAGAACGTACGAAAATTCCAGTTCGTCAAGCCCTTTCAGATGCAGGCTTGTCAGTATCTGAAATCGATGAAGTAATCCTTGTTGGTGGATCAACTCGTATTCCAGCTGTTGTAGAAGCTGTGAAAGCTGAAACATCTAAAGAACCAAACAAGTCAGTTAACCCTGATGAAGTTGTTGCAATGGGGGCTGCTATCCAAGGTGGTGTGATTACTGGTGATGTGAAAGACGTTGTCCTTCTTGATGTGACACCGTTGTCACTTGGTATTGAAACAATGGGTGCGGTCTTTACAAAACTAATTGATCGTAACACGACAATCCCAACTTCTAAATCACAAGTCTTCTCAACAGCAGCAGACAACCAACCAGCCGTTGACATTCACGTTCTTCAAGGAGAGCGCCCAATGGCAGCAGATAACAAGACTCTTGGACGTTTCCAATTGACTGATATCCCTGCAGCTCCTCGTGGTGTGCCTCAAATCGAAGTAACATTTGACATCGATAAAAACGGTATCGTTTCTGTTAAAGCTAAAGATCTTGGAACTCAAAAAGAGCAACACATCGTTATCAAATCTAACGACGGACTTTCTGAAGAAGAAATTGATCGCATGATGAAAGATGCTGAAGCCAATGCTGAAGCAGATGCTAAACGTAAAGAAGAAGTTGACCTTAAAAATGAAGTTGACCAAGCTATCTTTGCTACTGAAAAAACAATTAAAGAAACTGAAGGCAAAGGCTTTGACACAGAACGTGATGCTGCTCAATCAGCTCTTGATGAATTGAAAGCAGCTCAAGAATCTGGCAACCTTGACGATATGAAAGCTAAATTAGAAGCTCTTAACGAAAAAGCACAAGCTCTTGCTGTTAAAATGTATGAACAAGCTGCCGCTGCACAACAAGCAGCAGGTGGAGCAGAAGGAGCAGAAAACGCAGACGCATCAGGTGACGACGTCGTAGACGGAGAGTTTACTGAGAAATAAAGACGTCTGGGGACGTTTTTATCCCGAGCTTGAAAATTCGAAAGCGAGGCGAGTTAAGAAGGGCTACTAAAGTAGCTCTTCAGGTAATGGTTACCGCTATGGCGACTTGCTTAAACGCCTTACTAGCTCGAAAAGCAATTATTATCGAATCGCTTTTCTCTCGTCGTAACATGCCTGGTGGGTAGTTTTATGGCGTGAGTCTAGAAACTAGAGCCAACGGTTAAGTTGCTTAAACAAAAAGGCGAAATGCATACAGTATCTAGCGTTGTAATAATACATCCAATCACAGAGGTTGCAACCCAGCCTCTGTTTTTGGGTAAACAGCGACAGCAAGGCGGTCGAAGACCGCCAGAGACAGACAAGTCCGTTGTAATGAGGGGTGGCAAAACCTAGGCTTGCCCAAAAGGAATGGAACGCCTTTAGTGATAGCTTCCGCCCACGTCACCTAAGGAACTTGTCCAAAAACAACACCTTTATAGAAAGGAATACAAGTATTCTTAACTGAATATGGCTGCTAGAAGTATTTCATTCACCAAAGAGTTGAAATGAGTGCGTCTGTGACTCTGTGAAAACAACTTCCTAGGCGCATTCGTCGTCTGTGGGATACCTATTTTTTAGGAATTTAATAGTACCTTTACATAGAAAGGAATTGAACCCGTCTAATGTATGCGGGAAACTTGTCTCCATTTTAACTTTACAAGAAAGGAACTAAATTGAACGCGAGCGGAAAGCTCGGAAAAAAGATAAAACTTCTAGTGTCTACGACACGTCGGCGTTTTCCTATTTTTCAATCGCTTTCTGATCGCTCTTAGTATCTTAATTATGAACAATACTGAATTTTATGAACGTCTGGGGGTTTCTAAGGATGCTTCGCAGGACGAAATTAAAAAAGCTTATCGTAAGATGTCCAAAAAATATCATCCAGACATCAATAAGGAGGCTGGAGCTGAACAAAAGTACAAAGATGTTCAGGAGGCTTATGAAACCCTAAGTGATAGTCAAAAACGTGCTGCCTATGATCAGTACGGTGCAGCTGGAGCCCAAGGTGGCTTTGGTGGTGGAGCTGGCGGCTTTGGCGGTTTTGAGGGAGCTGGTGGTTTTGGTGGCTTTGAAGACATCTTCTCAAGTTTCTTTGGAGGAGGCGGCGCTAGCCGAAATCCAAACGCTCCTCGCCAAGGGGATGATTTGCAATACCGTGTCAACCTCAAGTTTGAAGAAGCTATTTTTGGTGCAGAAAAAGAGGTTACTTATAGCCGCGAAGCGACTTGTCATACCTGTGGTGGTAATGGTGCCAAGCCAGGTAGCCATCCTGTTACTTGTGGTCGTTGCCATGGACAAGGGGTTATCAATGTCGATACCCAAACACCACTTGGTATGATGCGTCGCCAAGTGACCTGTGATGTCTGTCATGGAACCGGTCAAGAAATCAAAGATCCATGTACAACTTGCCATGGTACAGGTCATGAAAAAGAAAACCACAAAGTTGATGTCAAAATCCCCGCTGGTGTTGAAACTGGTCAGCAAATCCGTCTTCAGGGTCAAGGTGAAGCTGGTCATAATGGTGGCCCTTACGGAGACCTTTTCGTTGTTATCAATGTTATGAAGAGTGATAAGTTCGAACGAGAAGGCGCAACCATCTACTACAACATGAATGTCAGCTTTGTCCAAGCGGCACTCGGTGATGTGGTCGATATTCCAACCGTTCATGGTGACGTTGAATTGACCATCCCAGCTGGTACACAAACAGGTAAAACCTTCCGTCTCAAAGGTAAAGGTGCGCCACGTCTTCGTGGTAATGGTCAAGGTGATCAGCATGTGACGATCAATATCGTAACGCCAACGAAGTTGAACGATGCGCAAAAAGAAGCACTGCAGGCTTTTGCTGAAGCTGGTGGTGAGAAAGTCCATCCTCAAAAGAAAAAAGGTTTCTTTGATAAAGTCAAAGATGCTATTGATGATTTGTAAAAAAGAATCCCCAATCGCTTGATTGGGGATTTCTTGATTCTAGCTGGAAAAGGTGTTAAACTATCTTAAACTTTCCCAAGGAGATCTGCCTATGTTGCTTGAAGAATTCGATACCAACAAAGAAGCCATTATTAATCCAAACATGATTAATGAGCCTATCGACGGTTTTCCTGAAACGGTGGTGACTTGCTTTGCTCGTGGGACTTTCGAGAGGATATTGGACGAGTTACCACATCGATTTATTGCATCAACTAGTGTAGCTAATCTGGCTATTCCTATTTATGAAGTTGATTTTAATGGTCAACAGCTTGGTTTTTTTAACGCCTACGTTGGTGCTGCAGCCTGTGTAGCGATTCTTGAAGACTTAATTGTTATGGGCATGAAAAATCTTGTGGTATTTGGTACTTGTGGGGTTCTTGATAGCACTATTCAAGAAACCTCCATCATTATTCCGACAGCAGCGCTTCGTGATGAGGGAACTAGTTTTCACTACGCGTCACCTAGCGATGAGATTGCCGTTAATCAGGATTTTCACGAGGATTTTAAAACCTTTTTGGATGCTCAAAATGTTTCCTACACAGAAGGTAAGGTTTGGACGACAGATGGTATTTATCGAGAAACACCTGACAAGATGGCTAGGCGCAAAGTCCAAGGGGCGGTGTGTGTTGACATGGAATGCTCTGCTATTGCGGCTTTAGCCGACTTCCGAAGCATCAATCACTTCCAGTTTTTCTACTCAGCTGATAATCTAGATGCTGAAGTTTGGGATGTGAGAACACTAAGCAACGACGCTGATCTTGAGACTAAGGATCGAGTTGCATATATCGCCTTGGCATTTGCCAAAGAGCGATTTACAGTGTGATGTTATAAGAGCGATGGCAATAGACGCCGTAAAACAGACGAAGAGATTTTTAGAAATGGCTGGCAACATAAAGTGATATCGCGATAAGCACAAGAAGCGCTGGTAGGTAGATGATAGAAAAGGTGATTCTATCGAGCCTATTAGTGATTTTATGACGATTGCGATAAGTAAAAAAGGCAATCATGAGAAAAACGATCCAAAGGGCGGTAATGACATAAAGAGATGTTGGACTGATGTCCCAGCCAACTTTGAAGGCCTCTAGCAGATAGCCAGCTGCCATACTAATAGGAAAGGAAAAGAAGTACATGATTAAGCCAAACATCGATAGCCATCGTTTGTACCAGATAGCTAGTATTACCCCAATTAAAGAGAGAATAGGGTTAATGATGAGGGTGACAACAGTTGCCCAATGATTCGGAAATAAAAAATCAAAATCCAGAACAAAGCAACTGTAAAATAATAAACTTTCGATAATTAAGATAATATTAACAGACTTTTTCATAACACAACTCCTTTGTAATCGCTTTCTTATATGATAACACATCTGTGCTTCAAACCTTACTTTCCTGATGCTTGACTCCTTTCACTGATTTTGAAAAATGGTCAAAGTTTGCTATAATCAAGGTTATGACACGATATAAAGCGATTATTGCTTATGACGGAACCTTGTTTTCAGGCTTTCAGAGACAGCCTGGAGCGAGAACCGTTCAGGAAGAAATTGAAAAGACTCTGTCTCGATTAAACAGTGGCAAAGCTGTTACCATTCATGGGGCAGGACGAACTGACGCTGGTGTACATGCCTATGGACAGGTCATCCACTTTGATTTGCCCCAGGTGCGTGATGTGGAAAAATTACGTTTTGGTTTAGACACGCAATGTCCAGATGACATTGATGTTGTTGATGTCAGCATTGTTTCAGAAGATTTTCACGCTCGCTATTGTAAGCATAGCAAAACATATGAATTTCTCGTTGATACAGGACGTCCTAAGAATCCCATGATGCGAAACTATGCGACAGCCTACCCTTATCCTTTGGACTTAGCCTCCATGCAAGAAGCCATCAAGGATTTGGTGGGGACTCATGATTTTACAGGATTTACAGCTTCAGGTACAGCGGTGGAAAATAAGGTCAGAACGATTTTCAAGGCAAGCTTGGAAGTCGATGCTAAAACAGGCTTTCTGGTCTTTACCTTTTCGGGCAATGGATTCTTGTATAAACAGGTTCGTAATATGGTTGGGACCTTGTTGAAAATTGGCAATGGCCGTCTGCCAGTCAGTCAGATAAAGACCGTTTTAGCGTCTAAAAATCGTGACCTAGCCGGACCTACAGCAGCAGGTAATGGCCTCTACCTCAAGGAGATTAGTTATGAAGACACCTTACATTCTCACCATAGCGGGTAATGATATTCTGAGTGGTGGTGGTTTTCAAGCAGATTTAGCCACTTTTTCAGCCCATAAACTCTTTGGCTTTTTAGCTCAAACTTGCATGACAGCAGCGACCAAAGAAGGCTTTGAAATCATCCCAACAGCTGATGAACTCTTTCAAAAACAGCTAAATAGCTTAAAGGACATTCCTTTCGCAGCTATTAAAATTGGTCTCCTACCAACACCTCAGATTGCAAGAGCTGTGCAAGATTTTGTTAAAGACATGCCAAAAGTCCCTCTTGTTTTAGATCCTGTTCTCGTTTTCAAAGAAAACGCTGACCAAGAAGTTGCCCAAATGGGTCAAGAATTGCAAAAACTTTTTTCTTGTGCAACCCTTGTGACACCCAATCTCAAGGAAGCTGAACTCCTTTCTGGACAAAGTATTTCAAACTTAGAAGAGATGGCAAAAGCTGCTCGCATCTTGCAACAAATGGGAGCTAAGTCGGTAGTTATTAAAGGCGGGGCACGACTGGATCAAAACCAAGCCTATGATCTCTTATTAGAAGAAGATGGACAAGAAGTTTTCTTACACTCGCCTCTTCTTAGTCGCAATAATCAGGGGGCCGGATGCACCTTTGCTTCAGCAATAGCTAGTGGTCTAGCTAAAAACCAGACTGTTTCACAGGCAGTCCATAAAGCCAAAGATTTTGTTTATCAGGCTATTGCTCACTCTAACGATTATGGAGTTACACAGTATGAAACACACTAACGTTCGTCAGTTAAGTCTTTGGGCGATTTTAACCGCTCTTAGCGTTGTCCTAGCCTACATTCATATCCCTTCCCCGACGGGATTTCTGACGTTACTAGATGCTGGCATATATTTTACGGCCTTCTATTTAGGATCAAAGGCTGGTGCTGTTGTGGGAGGTTTATCGGGATTCTTGATTGACATGCTTTTAGGCTATCCCCAGTATATGCTTCACAGTCTAATTGCCCACGGGACACAAGGTTTCTTTGGAGGTTGGCGAGGTAAAAAGCGCATTTTTGGCTTGATTCTCGCTAGTCTTTTCATGGTTGGGTGGTACTTTTTAGCCGCTATTTTACTAGGTTACGGCATCGGCGCTGCTTGGGCAGGCATTTTTGGGAACATCCTTCAAAACCTATTTGGTATGGGGTTAGGCTATCTTCTTTACAAAGCTATTGTCAAGCTAAACCTTTGAGATAGGCTAAACGGCTACTCGTTGGGATCAAGATATAGAGAGGTAAAGTTATGGACATCAAAAATCTAGTAGAGGACGTGCAAAAAATAGTAGCTGACATTATTGACCGTTCAGCTATTCAAAAAGGGCAATTATTTGTCCTTGGTCTATCATCAAGTGAAGTTTTAGGTGGTGTGATCGGTCAAAACTCCAGTCAAGAAATCGGTGAGGCTATTGTAAAAACACTTCTTGATGAACTAGGAAAGTCAGGAATTGAGCTAGCCGTTCAAGGTTGTGAACACCTCAACCGTGCCTTGGTTGTGGAGCGCGAATACGCTTTAAAAAAAGACTTAGAAATTGTTAACGTGTTACCGTCCCTTCATGCTGGGGGTAGTGGGCAGTTAGCTGCTTTCAAGTTTATGAAGGATCCTGTTGAAGTAGAAGAGGTGGTTGCTCATGCAGGTATTGACATCGGAGACACCTCAATTGGCATGCATGTTAAACGAGTTCAAGTTCCTCTCAGGCCAATCCAAAGAGAACTTGGTGGCGCTCATGTGACGGCACTAGCAAGTCGACCAAAACTCATCGGTGGTGTCCGAGGTCAGTATTTAGAAGATCCGATTCGAAAATGCTAACTTAAAACATATGGTGACATGACATGAAGCCAGGGCAATCATCCTATGATATTGATATGGATTATTCACTAGATTGTCGTAAAACAGATCAAAAAGTATTGTCTAATGTGGCGATACTTTTCTTGATATACCTCTGTCCCTATCTTGTTTCAGTTGATGTTAAAAAGCTAACTTGTGGTTTTGCCCAAGTTAGCTTTTTACTGACTTATTTAGGATAGGTTTCTAAAAGACCCAAGATTGATAGGCTATAAATAGCTACCCCTAATACAGAAGGGAAGCACTAGGTAACGCTCGGTATTGGTATACACAAGCGTAAGCGTTCAGAAAATTCAAAAGCTCAAGCTTATTTTTGAGAACTCGTGTTAACAAGGTCATGGATAGATTTGGATAAATGGGATATGACAAGAGGGTAAGGAAACGAACCATAAAAGACTGTCGTTACATCTTGAACGATGAAAGTGTCTACTTGTATCACTGAAATAACATTCATTCTCATAGAGACCAACCAAGATGATTCACTCCGCTGAATGGCTTACTGTTGTGGTTCCTACGAAGTTAGACGAAAAAGTCATCTATGTGAGGTTTAGATAACTACCACAGAAAAATAGGGTCAGTGAGCACTGTCCTTCTTACGACAAAGGAGCTTGTTCTTGTTAGGGTAAAGAAAGGGAGGGTCAAGTAAACGATAGAGAGACCTCTCTGGGACGCCCTGAAAAGATAACTTATCATTTTTTGAAAATCAGACTAAAAATAGTGCAAATACTCATTCGAAATCAAAAAATAGCGAATATCCGATCTCTATGTACAATCGACTTTAATTGACAAGGTGACAAAGTTTGAATCACTCCTTGAAGGTTATCAACGACCTCATTTAATGTTCTAAATACCCTACTATTAAAGACGTTTGAAACACTTGATAACGTGATGAACAAGCTGCAAGAAGTGATTAAGGGCTTAGGTAGGTCAATTTTAAAAACCATCGTCAACAGACAATGGTTATAGAAAGTTAGTTTTTGATTTTTGATAAGTATAAAAAAAAGCCTTCCCTTGGGAAGACCTCGTTAAGTCGTTGGTTTCAAAATCGGCATACTTATTGATGCCCAATAGGTGTTACAGTTGGTAATTGGATGTCCTCTTTTAACAGGGCTTCTTGATAAAACCTAAAGAATTTTGGGCCAATGGTATATTGTTGTCCATTTTGAACGAAAATATTGACCCGAAAAACCAGCTGATTATTAGTATTAGTAATAGCACCAATAATATCTGGATTGGTAACAATTTCAGGATATTCAGGAACTCTGGTATCGTTGACTGATTTAACAACGTCAATCACTTTATCAAGTTCAGTATGGGCATAGATAGGCAGGTCCACTTGAGCACGCATGTTGCCACGGGATTGATTACTTACCGTGCTGATGTTGCGATTTGGTACAAAATGCAAGGTGCCATCAAACCCAATAATCTGCGTTGTTCGAATGCCAACACTGGCGACTGTTCCTGCAATCTCTCCGACTTCGACAACTTCATCAACTTCTAATTGATTTTCAAAAAGAATAAAGAAGCCATTAACCATATCGGATAGAAAACCTTGAGCTCCTAGACCAACTGCAACCCCAGCAATCCCAGCACCAGCTAGTAGGCTAGAAACAGGGATCCCCAGAATACTCAAAATCCAGTAAAATAGCAAAAAATACAGAGCGTAATTCATGACATTATGAAGGAGTTTGGTCATGGTACGCTGTCTCATGGGGCTTTGTTTAGTAAAGGCGATGGAGCGTTCAATAGCCTTTGTAAAAAGGACATCAAAAACTTTTTTCGCTAGAAAAAAAAGCGTTAGTAATAGCACCAAAGAGACGGTCTTAGAAATGATGTTTTCTGCAATCGATTCAATATGAAGTTTGTTCCAATAATTTTCAATGTATGTCATAAGAGTAGTTTACCAAAAAAAGGACTAAAAATCATTTAAGGTTGATAAAAATATCTGATCATCCATTCTTCTAATCCCTTGATTTTCAAGAGAAAATTGACAAAAAACTTTTAAAAATAGTGTAAATATGATAAACTAAGCTGTATTATAAATTTTTTAAGGAGAAACGACTTAATGTCTACATCATTTGAAAACAAATCAACTAACCGTGGTGTTGTAACATTCACAATCGGTCAAGATAAAATCAAACCAGCCCTTGATCAAGCTTTCAACAAAGTTAAAAAAGATTTGAATGCACCAGGTTTCCGTAAAGGACACATGCCTCGCACTATTTTCAATCAACGTTTTGGCGAAGAAGCCCTTTACGAAGATGCTTTAAATGCCATCTTGCCAGAAGCATACGAAGCAGCTATTGCTGAACTTGGACTTGACGTTGTGGCTCAACCAAAAGTTGATGTGAAATCAATGGAAAAAGGTCAAGATTGGGAAATCGTTGCTGAAGTTGTTACAAAACCAGAAGTTAAACTTGGTGATTACAAAGATTTAGAAGTATCAGTTGACGCTTCTAAAGAAGTTTCAGAAGACGAAGTTACTGAAAAACTTGAACGCGAACGTAAAAATCTTGCTGAACTTGTTATCAAGGAAGAAGCTGCTGAAAACGGTGACACTGTTGTCATTGACTTCGTTGGTTCAGTAGACGGCGTTGAGTTTGACGGTGGTAAAGGTGATAACTTCTCACTTGAACTTGGTTCAGGTCAATTCATCCCAGGCTTCGAAGATCAATTAGTTGGTTCAAAAGCTGGTGATGACGTTGAAGTGAACGTTACTTTCCCAGAAGACTATCAAGAAGAAACGCTTGCTGGTAAAGATGCGGTCTTTGCAACAACTGTACATGAAGTTAAAGCAAAAGAAGTTCCAGAACTTGACGATGAACTTGCCAAAGACATCGATGAAGAAGTTGAAACACTTGATGAGTTGAAAGCTAAATACCGTAAAGAACTTGAAGCAGCTAAAGAAATCGCTTATGATGATGCTGTTGAAGGTGCTGCGATTGAACTTGCTGTTGAGAACGCAGAAATCATTGAATTGCCAGAAGAAATGGTACATGACGAAGTTCATCGTGCTATGAATGAATTCATGGGCAATATGCAACGTCAAGGTATCTCACCTGATATGTACTTCCAATTGACAGGTACAACTCAAGACGACCTTCACAAACAATACGAAGCTGATGCTGACAAACGTGTCAAAACTAATCTTGTGATTGAAGCTATCGCTAAAGCAGAAGGTTTTGAAGTTTCAGAAGACGAAGTCGAAAAAGAAATTACTGATCTTGCCGCTGAGTACAACATGGATGCCGATCAAGTACGTTCGCTTCTTTCACCAGAAATGCTACAACATGACATTGCTATGAAAAAAGCTATCGAAGTAATCACAAGCTCAGCTAAAGTGAAATAATTATTAAGCATAAGAGATAAGAAGACTGAGGTTATATACAAGGTCACTGAAAAAGTCATCGTTTGATGGCTTTTTTACTATGCTAAAGTTAAGGATGATGAGCTTTTCGATAACAAGGATATCGGTCATTTTGTTTGTCCAGAAGGGCATACGGCACTAAATAAGGCAAAACAAGTAGAATGACGGAAGATAAAATCCTCAAGAAAACCACTATTTTGATATGAAACATTGTCAAATCTGCCCTTCAAAAGTATTATCAAGAAGGAGTAAAAGTCTAAAATCTATTCTATCACCCCAAAAAGTGATGCCCACCCTTTCAGAAGAGATTTCAGGTAACGCCGTATGTTAAAGAAAAGACCAACCATCACTACAAGATGAAAGCTCAAAATACGGAACTGAAAACCGCAGGTATGGTCTTGATGTTTCTAAGTCATCAGGTCTTTTCAATATGGCATTACCAGCAGCCACAGACCCTAATTGTGGTTAATATGAAGGGGATATGGCTCTAATAAAGTAAAAATAAAAGGAATCTAGTAAAGTATGAGCTAGATTCCTCTTTTTTCTTTTTATAGTCAAATGAATTAGCTGTCAGACAAGGAACAGAAAAAGACGCAGACAGTACTCGCGTACGGCAAGTCGAAAGTGATGATGTAACAAAGTTAATTCAAAAAACTATATTTAAATTGTCGAGCATACTTTGCCAGTGGGCACTTTTGTCTTATTATTTTTTTACCTTCAAAAGACTATTTATGCAACAAAATGCGAATAATACAAATAAAAATACAAATAGTTCTTGACAATATTTTCCAGTTGCATTATGATAAAGAACACATAAATATGCAAAAGTGGAGGTATATTATGAGTAAAGAAAAAGTGGTTTTAGCATACTCAGGAGGACTAGATACATCTGTTGCTATTGCTTGGCTTAAGAAAGACTATGATGTCGTTGCAGTATGTATGGATGTTGGTGAAGGAAAGGATTTGGAATTTATTCATGATAAGGCTCTTAAAGTTGGTGCAGTAGAATCTTACGTTATCGATGTTAAAGAGGAATTCGCTAATGATTATGCTCTTTTAGCCCTTCAAGCACATGCTTTCTACGAGCAGAAATACCCATTAGTATCAGCTCTCAGCCGTCCTTTAATCTCTAAAAAACTGGTAGAGTTAGCTCATCAAACTGGCGCCACCACTGTTGCACATGGTTGTACTGGTAAGGGGAATGACCAAGTTCGTTTTGAAGTGGCTATTGCAGCTCTTGACCCAGAATTGAAGGTGATAGCACCAGTTAGGGAGTGGCAATGGTCACGTGAAGAAGAGATTGCTTATGCTAAAGAAAACAATGTGCCAGTCCCTGCTGACTTGGACAATCCTTACTCAGTTGATCAAAACCTTTGGGGACGTGCTAATGAGTGTGGTGTTTTGGAAAATCCTTGGAATCAAGCTCCCGAGGAGGCATTTGGCATCACTAATTCTCCCGAAGAAGCACCAGACCAAGCGGAATTTGTGGACATTACATTCGTAGCAGGTAAGCCAGTTTCTCTTAATGGTGAAGAACTTAGCTTGGCAAACTTGATTCAAAAACTCAATGAGATTGCCGGAAAGCATGGGGTGGGACGGATTGACCACGTTGAAAACCGTTTGGTCGGTATCAAATCAAGAGAAATCTATGAGTGTCCAGGAGCAGTGACACTTCTAGCAGCTCATAAAGAGATTGAAGATTTGACGTTGACACGTGAAGTCTCACATTTTAAACCAATTTTAGAAAATGAATTTTCAAATCTTGTCTACAATGCTCTTTGGTTTAGTCCTGCAACTAAAGCTTTGCAAGCTTATATCGTAGAAACACAAAAAGTGGTTAACGGGACAGCAAAAGTGAAATTATACAAAGGTCATGCACAGGTTGTAGCGAGAAAATCAGATAATTCACTATATGATGAAGAGTTAGCAACCTATACAAGCGCAGATAGCTTTGATCAAGAAGCAGCAGTAGGTTTCATCAAGCTTTGGGGCTTACCAACGCAAGTTAATGCACAGGTCAATAAAAATTAAGGAGTTACCATGGCTGGAAATCAAAAATTATGGGGTGGTCGTTTTGAGGCACAAGTAGCCCAATGGGTTGAAGCATTTGGAGCTTCTATCGGTTTTGACCAGAAGATGGCAAAACAAGACTTGCAAGGGTCTATCGCCCACGTCACCATGCTGGGTAAAACAGGGATTATCAGTCAGGAGGAGTCACTCGCTATTAAAACAGGGCTGACAGAGCTCTTGTCTGAGTTTGAAGCGGGTACTTTGGCATTTGATATTTCTAATGAAGATATACACATGAACATGGAGAGTCTTCTAACGAAAAAGATTGGTCCAGTTGCTGGAAAACTGCATACGGCACGCTCAAGAAATGACCAAGTCGCAACAGATATGCACCTTTATCTGAAAGAGCAATTGCAAAATATTATAACGTTATTGGAAGACTTGCGAAAGGTTTTGGTTGCTTTAGCTGAGGAACATGTCGAAACGATTGTGCCTGGTTATACTCACTTGCAACATGCCCAGCCTATCTCGTTTGCACATCATTTAATGGCTTACTATCAAATGTTTACCAGAGATAGTGAACGTTTCACTTTTAATCTTAAACATACGGATATGTCTCCTCTAGGTGCAGCAGCCTTAGCTGGTACGACCTTTCCTATCGATCGCTACATGACTAGTGACTTGCTTGGTTTTTCAGAACCATATGCTAATTCTTTGGATGCTGTTTCAGATCGTGATTTTATTTTAGAATTTTTAAGCAACAGTTCTATTTTAATGATGCATCTCAGCCGTTTCTGCGAGGAAATCATTAACTGGTGTTCACACGAGTACCAATTCGTTACTTTGTCAGATACTTTTTCAACAGGCTCTTCCATCATGCCTCAGAAGAAAAATCCTGATATGGCAGAATTGATTAGAGGAAAAACAGGTCGTGTTTATGGCGATTTACTGGGTTTACTAACCGTGATGAAATCCCTCCCCTTAGCTTATAATAAGGATTTGCAAGAAGACAAGGAAGGTATGTTTGATACCGTTGATACAATCACTGTTTCGCTAAAAATCATGGCGGATATGTTGGAGAGTATGACTGTCAATAAGACAATTATGGAAAATGCAACAACCAAAGACTTTTCAAATGCAACCGAGCTAGCCGATTATCTAGCAGCGAAAGGGCTACCTTTCCGCGAAGCTCACGCTATTGTTGGACATATGGTCTTGGAATGCACAAAGAAAGGAATTTATTTGCAAGATGTTCCTCTGGAAGATTACAAACGTCAGTCAGAATTGATTGAGGCTGATGTTTACGAAGTCTTGGATAGTCGTGAGTCAGTTGCCAGACGCCAATCCCTTGGAGGAACAGGGTTTGATCAAGTTCTATGGCAGATCGAAAAAGCAAAATCAGATTTTTTGACGTAAGAGCTATAAAGTCAATAGTCGCAAGGCTTTTGGCTTTTTTTATGATTTTTTGATATAATAGGGCAAATACAGATGTTTGGAGATTACCTTGAAAAAATCATATCGTGTTAAAAGTGAGAAGGATTTTCAAGCCATCTTTAACAAGGGGAAAAGTTGTGCCAATCGGAAGTTTGTTATCTACCGTTTGGAAAAACAGCAGCCACATTATCGGCTTGGATTATCGGTGAGCAAAAAGCTTGGTAACGCTGTAACACGTAACCTTATCAAAAGACGGCTGAGACATATTGTGATGGAATTAGATTCAGGATTGCGGCATCATGATTTTGTTATCATTGCTCGTAAGGGTGTGGAAGAACTGACCTACCAAGATATGAAATCAAATCTCGTACATGTGCTAAAAATTGCAAAATTATTTGAAGAAGGACAAATTAGTGAAAAAGAAACTTAAACTCTCAGTCATTGTTGGGCTGTCTCTTTTCTTGTTGACAGCTTGTGGAACTAGCGAAGTAACCAAATCGTCTAATGGCTTTTGGAACCAGTTAATTTATCTCTTTGCGGAAATCATTCGTTTCCTTGGTTTTGGTGGTTCAATCGGTCTAGGTATTGTGCTCTTTACCTTGTTAATTCGCTTGATTTTGATGCCACTGTACCATATGCAGCTTAAATCAAGTCAAAAAATGCAAGACTTACAGCCAGAATTACGAGAGTTACAACGCCAATATCCTGGTGCGGAAAACCGTATCAAGTTGGCTGAGGAAAGCCAAGCCCTCTATAAGAAGTATGATGTCAATCCTTATGCCAATTTCTTGCCATTAGTGGTTCAAATGCCGATTTTGATGGCTTTGTATCAAGCTTTGAGCCGCGTTTCATTCTTGAAAGAAGGTCAGTTTCTCTGGGTTAATTTGGCTGAGCGAGACCCTTACTTTATCTTACCGATTCTTGCCGCTCTCTTTACCTTCTTATCGACATGGTTGAGCAATAAGGCAGCCAAAGAGTCGAACATTACGCTAACCTTGATGACTTATCTCATGCCGATTTTGATTTTAGTAATGGGGGCCAACTTGGCGAGTGGTATTGCTCTTTATTGGGCAGTATCGAATGCTTTTCAGGTCGGTCAAATCTTACTGTTGAACAATCCTTTCAAAATCATTGCAGAACGCAAACGTTTGGAAGAAGAAGAGAGAGAACGTTTGGCAAAAATGAGACGAGCTAAGAAAAAAGCACGTAGAAAGAAATAAAGGAGATAGAAAATGGCTATATTTACAGGTAAAAACGTAGAAGAAGCGATTGAGACTGGTTTAAATCAGCTAGGAATCCCTCGTTTAAAAGCACGTATCAAGGTCATTTCGAAGGAGAAAAAAGGTTTTTTAGGATTTGGTAAAAAACCTGCACAAGTAGATGTTTCTAGCTTAGACGATGCCCAAGCATCTGATAAAAAAGCAAGTAGTGTGACTAGTATTTTCAAAGAGCGTCCCAAATCAACCACTGAACTGGATGAGAAAGCCTTAGTGACTGAGTCAGTGGATGCTCAGGGATTTTCTGAGACTTCTGTCTCAAGCGAATCAGACCAAGAAGCATTTGTTCAGGAAACTGAGGCTGAACAAGTGGCGGACGAGTCGATCGAACCGGTTGAGCATCAACCTTCAGTAGCCTCTTCTGAAGAAGATGTGCATGTAACGGAAGAATCTGAAGGTCTCGTGATTATCGAAGAACAACCCAGTGTTGATAAAGAAACCTCTGAAGTAAGAGAAGTCGAACCTAGTGAAGAGACGTTTGACCAATTCATTGCCAAAGAATTTTCAACGGATAGCAAGGAAGCATTGCCAGAGTTAGCAGCGGAATTAGAGGAAGCTGCTATGCAAGTGACAGCCTATGTTCAGAAAATTATTGATGAGATGGATGTTGAAGCAAGCATTGACACTCAGACCAGTCGCCGTCGCATCAGTTTGCAAATTGAAACGACAGAGCCTGGTCGTGTGATTGGTTATCACGGGAAAGTCTTGAAATCTCTGCAATTATTGGCGCAAAATTATTTACATGATCGCTATTCGCGTCATTATTCTGTGTCTATTAATGTTCATGACTACGTTGAGCATCGCACAGAAACTTTGATTGATTTTGCCCACAAAATAGCTAATCGTGTGTTGGAGTCGGGTGAGTCATTTGACATGGATCCGATGAGTAACAGCGAGCGCAAAACAGTGCACAAAACGATTTCGCAAATTGAAGGAGTGTCGTCTTACTCAGAAGGTGATGATCCTAATCGCTATGTTGTGGTTACGTTATCAGGTCATTAGTATCAAGGAGTTAGCTAGTCTAATGTCATTAAGTTAAGTAACCTATCACATTTTGTGGTAGGTTACTTTTTGGTACGACGCGCATGTCGTACATCTGGGGTGTAAGTCCTCCGTGGGCACCCGCTACCGGTGAACCTAATAGCGATTCCCAAGCCTGACTATCGCGAGGTAGGGGGAGAGGAAGGGATAGTGAAATCGTGGCTCTACGAACAGAAACGTGATATCAAGGCGTATAGAGTGGATAAGGTGGCAAAAAGGACTAATGTCCAAAAGGTAGACGTAACCCATATGCGTAAACCACGAGAGGAATTGAATTCAGACTAAGGTTTGTGTGAAAAAGATAATTCTTCTTAGAGTCTCTGGACTCTTCGTCAGAATTCCTATTCTCACTTAGACCTTTTACGTCCTGATATCTTGTGCAAACAAGGAAAGATATACGACTACTTATCCCGTGAGGTCTTATGAGCGTCACAAGCGTAGTAACAATGAATCATGAGAATTCAGCCAAGGCCACAGTAGTGATGAATCTTCTGTAATGGAAGTGGATCGAAGGGCTGAACAATTAACCAAAGTATGCCTACCTCCACCTGTGTCTACAAAACGAACAGTCTGATAGAACTGGATGGGGTCACTTGTTGACTAGAGGAAAGTTCACCAATATAAGATGTCCCTCAGGCGCCGAAACAAGAAAGGAATACGCACATGTCAGAATTACTAGATAATATCTTATCTTGTTCCAACACGCTTGAAGCCTACAATCAAGTGATAGCTAACAAAGGCTCAGCTGGCATTGATGGCATTACCATTGATCAAATGAATGACTATCTTCGCCAATATTGGTGGCCAACTAAGGAGCTGGTAAAGCAGAGGAAATATAAACCTCAGCCAAATTCTACGAGTTGAAATCTCTAAACCTAACTGAGGGTTTCGCTAACTAGGCGTATCGAAATGGATAGCAGATAAAGTATCTGGCTGGGGCGACCATTATCAATTAGTAGCCCAAAAGTCAGTTCTAAAACGTGCTATATCAAAACAAGCCCTCGTCAAACGAGGACTTGTTTCATGTTTGGATTATTATCTAGAACGATATGCGTTAATCGTTGGTTGAGCCGTCGTGTACGAGACTAGCATGCACGGTGGTGTGGGAGGGGCTAGAGATTAGCCTCTACTCGATTCTATGCTACACTAAAATAAAAGGAGAAAAATCATGCTAGACCAGATGAAAGCTCATACTCATTAAAAATCAAAATTAGCATTTTTACGATTTTCTTAGAACCTGTATTCACAGCATCATAGCACCTTTAAAATGCGACTAATGTGTGATGATTTTACAAAAGCAACCTCTGATGATACTGATTTTTCAACATCTTTAGTTAATCTTCGAGAGTTGTTCACCAAGAGAAAGTCCGCTCGCCCCCTCAACGCTTAGGGATGATTTGCCAACGTCCTTTGATTTTTTCAGAAAAATCGATTGGACATTGGAATTCCTTAAGCATCACTTCTTCAAAATTTCTTTCGATAACCTGCATCGGCTGAAAAAGCCTTGATGGTTTGAGAAATAGGGTTTAAGCCTAGCCCATTCTTGATCAGTTAAATCGGTATCATATGCTTTTCTTGTCATAATTCTAGTATACCACCATTGTGAATCCAGGTTCTAACATTTTAATTTAATGACATTGATCATCACCTTTCTCACTTTATTTTATCCGCTTTTCAGCTAGTTTATAAATGTTGTTGTTACTTTGCTTACTAAATTAGCAACAATCTCGATGGGGTCAACTCCTCATTTAGTTTGTCTAAAAGCAAAGAGCGTATCTAATTGTCGATGGTTTGATTTATTTTTTCTTATACATTTTGTAAAGACGGTTCGCCAATTGGTAAAGTGGTTTATTAAGGGCTAAGTTAAATTCGCCAATGTACTCCTCAATCGTTGGCTTAAAGGATGCCTTAAAGGTTGCTAATCCTCCCTCGAGATTGCCTTCAACACCACCCATATTTGCCCACTGCAATCCTTCCTGATAACTTCGCTTGAAAATTTCAGCATCTAAAAGGTACTGGGGATAATAATGTTTAAAACGTTCATCCATACTAGCATAGAGTAGTTCAATGCCAGACCCGAAACGTATACCAAGGACACCCGCCATTATCAACTGATTTGGATTATCTTTAGCCAAATCGTCTAATTCTTTGATTTGTTTGCGAACGGATTCTTCTTGTTGTTTGAGGTCTTTTAATCGATTTTTCTGATGTTCTGGTGTATCGTGTATGGCTTTTTCTAGCTGTGCCAAGTGTTCCTTTTGGTTAGCTAGCTGCTTTTCAATATCAATCTTGG
The DNA here is from genome assembly GCF_040225085.1 of Streptococcus jiangjianxini. NCBI lineage: Bacteria > Bacillati > Bacillota > Bacilli > Lactobacillales > Streptococcaceae > Streptococcus > Streptococcus jiangjianxini. The sequence continues at coordinate 46,555 of NZ_JBEHGL010000005.1, forward strand.
CAAAATAAAATACTACCTTATCCCCATAAACATCTTTTAGCTTTTGAAAATAATCGTAGTTCCTTAAATGAATTTGCTTACGCTTTTCTGTTAAGAGGACTAACTCTGAAAAGATCTTAACTTCATCCTCCTGACCTCTAACAATCTCAACACCTTTTTTACTGGCCTTTTTAATCAAGCGTTTCGCATGCTTTTGATAATCATTGATAGTATCATCGTTTAGATATTTATTGGCTTGAAAACGTGGTTGAGCCATATCTTTCAGTTCAGTCGTCAAGCCTGACCAGACAAACCCCACCTTTTCAAAACGGTCAATCAAATCTTGACGATCGCTAACTTCCTTGACATCACTTCTGTCAAAAAGGACATGAGGATCACATTTCAGTAATAAGAATTTCTCTCTTCGTGCGTAGGCTTTTAAAGCCTTAAAAACAGAAACGACCAACTCTGAATTACCATAGTCAACGACTGGACCTCGAGGGACATAGGCGACCCTGACATGTTTCATAACTGTTTTGATAAGTATAGAAGCACAGGCCACCAATTCTTGATCACGATAAAAAGCGATCTGTTCAGACGCCCAATTACTTTTCACTTGTCCCCAAAGACTCGTTTGCAACAAATTACCGTGGGGATGGTTTTCCACAAAACAATCAAATTCTGATTTGTCTTTCCCCACTTTTACTACAGATATAGTCACTGTTAATTGCTCCTTTGTCTCACTTTTTAATTTCTATTGCCATCCAATTATAACACACACCTTAACATTATAAGAGGATGAATGTCATGACTTTTCCTAAATCAACAGATGAAGTCTTATGGTTAACCTATCGACCATTATGCAAATGGTACATTTGATACCAAAATAGCATAAAACAAGTTCTCAAAAGCCTTAAAACGGCCTGTATTTGACTGTTGATTGGTATATCAGCTACTTTAATGCGCCCCGCTCAACACTTTTGACTTAATTTGATACAATAAATATTAACATTCTAAAGTTAAAGGTGACCTTATGACTGTCTATATTGTCAATGAAAAACTCGGAGCCATTCCATCTGGTATCGAAATATCTGAGAAGTATCGCTTAACCATGTTTCAAGACGCTGGTTTTAAAACCATGATGATTTTTACAGATCTTACCCAAAATAAATCCATTCATGATTATTATGAAGAACTAGGACTCAGTGGCGACTATATTGATTTGTTTCATTATTTAACAAACAGGCCTCCGCGTAAGGTGACGCGTGATGACTGGAAAATCATTAATGACATTGAAGCTCATCGCTTTTTTTACGAAGACAGTCTGTTTTATAAAGAGATTTATGAAGTTATAGGTGGTTTTAGTGAGTTGACGCAACGGGTTTTCTATGATGATTTTGGTCAGGAAATCCTCATCCAGTACTTTCAATACAACAATACAGCCTATGATTATCAGGGTCACTACTATAAAACGCACCAAGATTTATTAGTTCATTTTTATAATTTAATCGGTTTTAAAGATGGTGATGTTGTCTTTTTTGATCGTGTCGAGGATGTTGCGCCTGGCTTTTTCTTTTCGGTTGCAAGCCAAAAAAATGTCAAAAGCTATATCAATATTATGAGTGAACACATGGTCGACGGCATATGGAACCCAGGGTACAAACTACTACCTTATTTATCAAATAAGGTAACCGGTTTTGTGGTTAACACAAATGCGCAAAAAGAAGCCTTGTCTCTCTCGCTTAAGCAGAACGACATTGAGATGGATCGTATATACGTCGCTCAAATGAGTAGCAGCCCAAGCAGTCATCCAAAGGCTTATCATACCGAACGAAAGGGTTTTATAACAGCAAGTCGATTGGCTCCTGAAAAAAATCTAACAGCTTTGATTGACCAAGTAAGTCGTGCCCATGACAAAGATGATTCCATCACCCTAGATATTTACGGCGAAGGAGCAGAGCATTTAGAACTCGAAAAAATGATTCAAGACAAGCCTTATATTCGTTTGATGGGACATGTATTATCAAAGGATATTCCCTACTATCAGTACAAGGCTTACGTGTCTACGTCCTTTGGGGAAGGATTGGGAAATACACTACTTGAAGCGTTGTCGCAAGGGACACCTCCGATAGCTTGGAATAAACCCTATGGTGCTCCAGAAATCATTCAACAAGGTCTTTCAGGAATCCTATATGACAATCTGGATGACTTAGCAGATATACTGGTTCAATTTCCTAATCAAGGCTTTCAATCTGGCAGTGTAAAGCGAGCCTGTGATTATCATTTTTCAGTCGTACAATCACGGTGGTTAACATTACTTTAAACTACCTTCTTCATTTGATTTAGAAAACCTCTGTTTCTAGTTTACTAGATGTTAACAGAGGTCTTTTTCTTGTACCTTGATTTAAAAAGATAGTTCCGAAATGCTGTCACCAAGTTATTCTGCTTTGGACCAAAGGGGTACAGAGGTTATAGGAGAGTATGTTTTTAATTTTATCTGCCACTACTAATTCACAAGCGTAATAATGACACCATACCATAAGCTAAATAGCCTTGCTCAACATGAAATTAGAATAGCCAATCGTGAATACGTTTAAATAGATTACTTACTGGTTGCTTATATGCGGCTAGTATGGTATGTTAGCTGTATAGTAGTTTATTTTCCAATAAAAACCATATTGACAAAAAATTTAACTCTCCAAAATAGTAGGATATACCTATAATTTGGCATTTGTTAAATCACATCACTACTATAGATAAAGGTGAGAAAAACGCTAAATGACTGTCAAAGTAGTCGAATCTAGTATTTTTCTAATCTACACGACATTCAGCAACTGACCCTTGTTTTATACTTAACTATCACTTCTTGCTAACTTTGGCAATCCAAAAATTCTGAAATATTAATTTATTCAGGTGTTGGATAAGAGTTGACCTAGAGTAGGATCGTGAGGGCAAATGACACCATTAACCAATTGTCCTGGGGTTCATCCTGCCATGACACTAGAAGCTATCGCTCAAGGTGCCTCATAACTTAATCAATAAAACAGTAGTAAATATATAGGTTCTCGAAAGAGATTGTAAAGGAGGTTAAAGAATGCAAAAAAATAGATCTAAAGGAGAATTTTATCAAATGGAACGTAGAGAGATATTTTCAATTCGAAAATTTAAACTCGGTGTCGCTTCTGCTTTGATTGGTGTAAGCCTTTTTGGTGGTCATGCAGCCTTAGCACAAGAAGCCACCTCAGATACAGCACAAGTCTCGCAAGCAACTCAAGATAGTGCAGAAACAGAGCAAGTAACTCAGAAGACTCCTGTTGAAACAGACAACGCTGCTTTAGCAAATACACCAGCAGCAGGTAACACACCTGCACCTACTTCTGAACCCACAGCACCACAAGATGCAACCCCTGCTACTGAAACAGAGCCAGAGAAACAACCAGTTATCACAGAAGCGAGCTCTGAAGAACAAGATGCGGCAAAAACTCAAGCAACTTGTTGCGAAACTGTTACAAAATATGAAATCAAGGAAGATCCTACTAAAGATTTCGGCTATGCAGAAAATACAACTAAAGAAGGTGCAACGACTGGTACCATCGCATTAGGTGTCAAGCCAAAAGTAGTTGAAGATGATAACACCATTCGTACCACACGTTACGAAGCAGGCAGTTTATCCTATGATAAAAATGCCTATGAAAAATACACTACAGGTGAATCTAACGTTGCGCCAAATCATGTAGTAGAAAACTTGGATGGGCTCAATAAAATCGCAAAAGGTCAATACACTGACTTAATCAAAGCCTACGAAACCGTTGAAGCAAAAGAAATTCGTACCATCGAAGATACACTACAAGTTCAACAATTTGGCGAAGAAGGTGTCATTGATTTAAATAAAGTTTTGGACTGGATGGCAAAACAGAATAATGAACCTGTTATGACAGAGTTTAAATTTGCTGGTTCAGATGGTCATGAGTCATATTTAGCGTTGTTTAAAGGTTCGGATGGCCGTAATTGGGTGTCTACGAATAAGTCAGAAGAAGTTGTAACGTCTGTTATTTATCAAGAGGAGCCTGTGACAGTTACTGGCTCTGATGTCCCTCCAAACCATTCACATATTCGGGATGCTAATGGTGATCGTGCCTGGCAAGAATTAACGCATGCTCAATTAGCAAAAAGCCCCTCTACATTAGGAGGATTGTATAATGTTGTTAATTCGGCAAGTCCAGAAGGTAGACGTTTGCGTGCTGGAACGCCATTGTTGACCGTCATTAATGATACGCATAATGTTGAAAACCGCCAAGGCGATAACAAAGCATACCTGTACAACCATAACACAACAACTGATGTGACCTATACGGTATCCTATCGAACCGCAACAAAAATGGCTAATGACACGCGTATGGCAAGTCCGTTTCCTGACTATAGCGGTCAAAATGTTACATATCCTAAAACAGCTTGGGTACCATTTAATAAGTCCATTATGTTAAAACCACACGTCGGGTATTATCCTGAAGTGACAAATTTACGTCTAGGGATAGGAGGAAATTTAACGGATAGTGACCATGCGATGATTGCTGGAAATGAGTATCGCCGTGCAGTACTCGTTGATATCAAACCAACGACCGAGCGTGTGACAGTTGATGGCAAAGAGCACTACAAATACACAGAGTATGGCCTCAATCAAAAAACAGGTGAAAAAGTTGTCATTTCTGAAACGCTAGTTCCTGTTGACGAAGTCCCAGCGGATCAAATGCAAACAACATTTGTATCCGAAGGTGTTGCATTAACATTACCAAAATTACAAGATGGCAAAGTCGTTTTGACCAATAAAGCATTATTAAAAGTTATTTATGATCAAAACTACAACATCAATAAACAGTCTATTTTACAAGATTACTACGGTGTTTATGATGCGCGTAGACTAGCAGACAACCCTGACGGTTATGATGCATTATTTACCGAAGAGGGTGTGACGCGTCGTGCAACCGAGATGGATGATCGCAAGGCAACGTATAATATTAACCATCGTCCATACCGTAATGATGTCCGTCGTGAAATTCTAGCTGAAGTTGCTGATAAAAAGGCACCATTCCATCGTAATGTTACGATTACCCCAAATGTAACAGTGAATCATTACTTAGAAGATGGAACCTTGTTAAAAACAGAAACCAAAGCGGCAACAGATACATTAGATCCTTATTTTAGAGAGGGTTCACCAGAGTTTCTTAAAGATTATACCTATGTTCGTTCTGATATTGATGAACAAGAATATATTTATAAAAAGGTAGAAAATCCTCAATATTATACAGAAGGATTTAACCTTGGATCAGTGACACAATCTCGGTATGAAAGTATGGGTACGGTTGCACCGCCATTCTTCTCATCAACTGATGGACGTAATGCGGGATTTGCCCTAACTTATGATAACTATGCGATTGTAGAAGCGGTAAGCCATGAACGTGCCCAAGAAGTTCGTGACGGACTAGATCCAGAATATTGCGTAGCAGAAGAAGCACGTCATATTCGCACGATTAATGTGTACTATAAAGAAATACCGCATACGAATGAAGTACCAAACGACTACCCAACCGTTGACAGACCAACGGCTGAGTTAACCACTAAACAAGTAGAAGGCAATGTCGTGGTTCACTACGTCGATGAAAATGGCAAAGTGATCAAATCAAACCAAGAGCTTCCAACCAAAGAAGTCAGAACTGAAACCTACATTGATGGTGAACTGGCTGAATCCGTACCAACTGGTGAAACATATGATGCAACCACACCGGAATTAAAACCAGACGAAATTCCTTTTGAAGGTGACAACTACCGCTTCATCCGTATTCACGAAGAAAGCGAACCTGTGCAAGGAGACTACATCGAAGGCACTCGCCACGTTGTTTATGTCTACAAACTTAAAACAAGTGAAGTACCAAACGACTACCCAACCGTTGACAGACCAACGGCTGAGTTAACCTCTAAACAAGTGGAAGGCAATGTCGTGGTTCACTACGTCGATGAAAATGGCAAAGTGATCAAATCGAACCAAGAGCTCCCAACAAAAGAAGTCAGAACCGAAACCTACATTGACGGTGAACTGGCTGAATCCGTACCAACTGGTGAAACATATGATACAACCACACCGGAATTAAAACCAGACGAAATTCCATTTGAGGGGAACAATTACCGTTTCATCCGTGTTCACGAAGAAAGCGAACCTGTGCAAGGAGACTACATCGAAGGCACTCGCCACGTCGTTTATGTCTACAAACTTAAAACAAGTGAAGTACCAAACGACTACCCAACCGTTGACAGACCAACGGCTGAGTTAACCACTAAACAAGTAGAAGGCAATGTCGTGGTTCACTACGTCGATGAAAATGGCAAAGTGATCAAATCGAACCAAGAGCTTCCAACCAAAGAAGTTAGAACCGAAACCTACATTGATGGTGAACTGGCTGAATCTGTACCAACTGGGGAAACGTATGATACAACCACACCGGAATTAAAACCAGATGAAATTCCATTTGAAGGTGACAACTACCGCTTCATCCGTGTTCACGAAGAAAGCGAACCTGTTGAGGGTGAATATATCGAAGGCACTCGCCACGTTGTTTATGTCTACAAACTTAAAACAAGTGAAGTACCAAACGACTACCCAACCGTGGACAAACCAACGGCTGAGTTAACTACTAAACAAGTAGAAGGAAATGTCATCGTTCACTACGTCGATGAAAATGGCAAAGTGATCAAATCAAACCAAGAGCTTCCAACCAAAGAAGTTAGAACCGAAACCTACATTGATGGTGAACTGGCTGAATCTGTACCAACTGGTGAAACATATGATGCAACCACACCAGAACTGAAACCAGACGAAATTCCATTTGAGGGGGACAATTACCGCTTCATCCGTGTTCACGAAGAAAGTGAACCTGTGCAAGGAGACTACATCGAAGGCACTCGCCACGTCGTTTATGTCTACAAACTTAAAACAAGTGAAGTACCAAACGACTACCCAACCGTGGACAAACCAACGGCTGAGTTAACCACTAAAAAAGTAGAAGGCAATGTCGTGGTTCACTACGTCGATGAAAATGGCAAAGTGATCAAATCAAACCAAGAGCTTCCAACCAAAGAAGTTAGAACTGAAACCTACATTGATGGTGAACTGGCTGAATCCGTACCAACTGGTGAAACATATGATGCAACCACACCGGAATTAAAACCAGACGAAATTCCTTTTGAAGGTGACAATTACCGCTTCATTCGAGTTCATGAAGAAAGTGAACCTGTTGAGGGAGACTACATCGAAGGCACTCGCCACGTCGTTTATGTCTACAAACTTAAAACAAGTGAAGTACCAAACGACTACCCAACCGTGGACAAACCAACGGCTGAGTTAACTACTAAACAAGTAGAAGGCAATGTCGTGGTTCACTACGTCGATGAAGAAGGAAATGTTATCGCTAGTGACAATGTCAAAGATAAGAAAGTGGTCACAACGAAAACTTACATCAATGGCCAACTGGCTGAAGAGGCTGATACACATGAGCCTTACAATGTCGATAATGAAACCGATAAACCAAGTATCATTGTCTTTAATGGAAAATCATATGAACTAGTGAGAGTTCATCCAAATAGTGAGCCGGTGGAAGGGGAATTACGCGAAGGAACTATCCATGTGACCTACGTTTATAGACTCTTAACGGCACCGGAAGATCCAGAAAAACCAGGTGTACCAGAAGAGCCGGAAATTCCTGAGACACCAGAAACGCCGGATACTCCTGAAGTACCAAACACTCCAGAAGAGCCTGAGGTTCCGGAAGTTCCTGAGACACCAGAAACGCCGGATACTCCTGAAGTACCAAACACTCCAGAAGAGCCTGAGGTTCCGGAAGTTCCTGAGACGCCAGAAACACCAGAAACGCCGGATACTCCTGAAGTACCAAACACTCCAGAAGAGCCTGAGGTTCCGGAAGTTCCTGAGACGCCAGAAACACCAGAAACGCCGGGTACTCCTGAAGTACCAAACACTCCAGAAGAGCCTGAGGTTCCGGAAGTTCCTGAGACACCAGAAATGCCAGATACTCCTGACATGCCTGACACACCAAATGTTCCTAAGACTTCTGAATCTCCAGTGACTCCAATAGCATCAACACGTCGCAATGGCTCTGACAAGTACATGGCTAAAGGGGTTGAAAACTTACCAAATACAGGTGAAACAAACAACTACCCAGCTGCCATTTATGGTGGTATGGCAATCGGTCTAGCTGCCTTGCTTGCTTCTAAGAAGCGTAAAAGAGACGGCAAAAACTGATTTTCGCACTACTAGATATCTACTGAGTCACTATGATTGTTAGTAGTGAGTCGATGAGTCAAAAAAGAAAAAGCCTTCAAGCGTTAGAATAACTCTAGCGTTTGGGGGTTTTTATTCGTTGTCAACTGTAGCTGATAACTAAGTATTTGGATAGTTCCCTGCTATCTCTTTCAGAGTTAGAGTGATAAGTTGATGTTAAACGAATGACTAATGCCACGGCAGATTTCTTTTTTAAAATATCAGTTTTATTATTATTTCACTATAATAAAATGTTAAATTAAACTATTTTAAAAGACTAAGATTATAAAATAATATTAAAAAAAGATTTTATCGCAGTTTATCATAAAATTCTTTAAATAAAGCGCTATAATGCTTGATTTTTAGCCCCAATAATTATAGGATAGAATTGGCTTTTAGACTTTCTTAGAAGTCGTCAAAATTTTTTAAGAAGAGACCAGGAGGTTATTATGTTTTTTAAACAAAAACAGCGCTTCTCTATTCGTAAGTATTCGTTTGGAGCAGCGTCCGTCCTTTTAGGGACCGTCCTTTTAGGGTTGGCAGGACCAGATGCGTCCGCTAATACGCTAACCAAGGATGAACAGCCTGCTTCTGCTGTCGCATCACCGACACCAGAGCAAGAGCCTGTGGACCAACCAGAAACAGGTACTACTACAACTGAAGTAGCGTCAGAAGAGCCTGTTACTGACAACCAAGCAGTGGAGCAAAGTGCTACTGAAACAAGTACTGATACTACTGCTGCTGAAGAAAAAGCTACTGCACCAGAAGCACCGGCAGAAACTGCGGCTTCTGAAGACGCAAAAGCGGAGCAACAAAGCCCTGCTGAATCAACAGCAACTGTAGAAAGTGCTACTACTACAGCACCATCTGCACCAGCAGTTGTTGCACCCGTAGCACCCGTGCCAGCAGCAACTGAGCCAGCGGCTGCCCCAACGACTACTGAAGCAGCACCGGCAGAAAAGGATAGCCAAACGCTAGCGGCAGAACTTGAAGCACTTAAAGTGAAGACAGAAGCTGCTATCTCAGGTTATAACCTACTTTCAGACGCTGTCAAAGCAAGCTATGTTGCACGCTTGAAAGAAACAACTGACTTGGCAGTTTTAGAGCTTTTAGCTCAAGAAGCTAAAAAAGCACAACGCCGTGCCGAAACATTCCCAAGTCAAGGGCAAACCGCTACATCGATGACCGGTTTCCGTGCGATTCCGCAAGCAATGGCAGCAACTGCCCCAACTGCTGAGGAAGTAGCAGATACTGCCGGTTGGGAAGTGCTTAAACGCTTTAGTAATAAACCAGGTATTTTCTACGTTCAAAAATCAGGTACAGTCAATGGTGGAGATTCTACCGATAAATCAACACTCATCTATGAAGTAGATAGCAAAACTGGCAAAATTGTAGAAGTTTCTAAAGATGATTTCGAAGGTGGCGGAACACTCTATGAAAACCTTGAAAAACTCTCAAAAGAGCAAAATTTCACTGAAAAACCGTATAAAGTTATCAATGCTCTAGGTCTTTCTAACGATGGACGCTACGCTTATGCTATCGGATTCACTTCTGACATCACTGTTACCGATAGAACAACCATCAATGCCATCTATCGCTACGACATGCAAACTAAGCAATGGAGTATTGCAAGCGATGCTAGCAAGTGGCCAGACGGTATGGGAGTTATGACAACCAATGCTTGGACAGCTGGTGCGGTAAATCCAAAAGATGGTAAGTACTACTTTGGTACACTGACTTTGAAAACTGACCCTGCCTTTTCACAAGTAGCGCCAGGTACAGAAAAAGCTTATCAAGAAGCGAAAGCTAATAATACATTTGACCTTTACTTCCGTATGTGGTCCTTTGATCCAGCGACAGGTACAGTTGCCAATGCCGGCTACCTAGATACCAATTTAGTGAAGTCGGGTAGTTTTGATAAAAATGAAACTTACTTTAAACAGCAAGAAAGCTATGTAGTTGGTAACGATATTGCCTTTGACACCGAAGGTAATATGAAATTAATCATGAACCAGTACAGTACTGGTAATTACTACGTCTATTCTGTTAAGAGTGCGGATTTTGATGCGGCTACTGCAAAAAATGATAAATACTCTAAGATTGAGGGCCAATTATCAGGCGCTATTCCTATCGCAACTGATATTACAGATGTCGATGCTACTAATACTGAGAGCCTTCAAAAAGAGAATGGGGTAACGACTGGTGGACTTGCCATTGATGCTGATGGATCGCTTCTCTTCCACAGCCGTCAAGGTAAGGTAGGACTCATCCGCCCTGACTTAAAATATGGGGGAATCTTAACAAACGTTACAGCTCCTACGAGTACTAAAACGTGGGGTGATGCCGCAAGTATTCGTGGTACAGTCGGTACAGGTAATGTTTACCGTGAGTACTACATTAAAGGTACCGATACTATTTTAAGTGGTACAGTTGGTACAATCGAAGATTTCAGGTTCGTTCCATCCCTTAAAACAACAACTGGTACAGATACCATTGAAAAAGAACAAGCCCTTTACCACGAGTACAATGCAGCGAATGGCCGTCCAGAAGTAATTAGAGCAGCTGATGGTACAGTCTACCGTTACGTTGGTGTAAAGGCAGGTTCTGACCCAGAAACAGGAACAGTTAAAAAAGAAGACCAAACCGTTAAGTATGAATACCAACCTGTAGAAATCACAGGAAATGTCATTGTTACATACGTTGATGTAAACGGTAATGAAATCAAAGACCCTGTTGATGATGAAAAGAATGCAGATGCAGGTGAGCCTTATAATACAGACGTAGACCGTAAGTTAGAACTCATTAAAGGAAAAGATGGTAAGACTTATGAACTTGTTACTACCGGTAAATATGAAGTCGGTGAAGTAGACGGTAATGGTCATTTGACGTCATCTGATGAAACAGTTGGTAAAGTAGAACCTGGTACGACGAAAAAAGTAACCTACGTCTATCGTGAAGTACCAACTCAAAAAACAGGGGACGTTGTCCTTCATTATGTAGATATAGATGGTAATGTTCTTCAACCAAACCACCACAACAGTGATGACAAACCAGTAGGTAAAGATTACGCTGTTACCGAAAAGGAAAAACCAAAAACAATTGAAAAAGATGGTGTCATTTACAAGTTAGTTGAAACAATTGAGGAAGAAAAGATCGTTGACGGTAAATCAACAACTGGTATTGTAAATGGTGAAGAAATTGCTACTGAACAAGTGACTACTGTTGAAGAAGGACCAGATGCCAAAATAAAAGAAGGCACTCAAAACATCGTCTATGTATACAAACCAGTTGGTTCTGTTGTGATTCACTATGTAAACACCAAAGGTCAAGTAATCAAAGAAAAAGTCATTGATACTACTGATGGTGACATTGATGCAGATTACAATGCGGCTGAAAAAATTGACAACGGTGAAGAAAAACCAGCTACAATCACTAATGGTAATGTGAAATATAACTTCAAAGAAGTAGCAACTACCAATAAAGTGGGGGGCATCACTGTTGCAGAAATAGATGCTGCAAATGTCGTTGGTACAGAAACTGGTAAAGTTGTTAAAGGTACAACTCACGTTATCTATGTCTATGAAGAAGAAGCATCAGTTCCAACACCGCCTGAAGAAGTGAAAAAAGGTTCTGTCACTGTTAAGTATGAAGATACCGAGGGTAATCAAATCAAGTCTCCAGTAAAAGATACTGATAATGAGCCTGTTGGTACTAAATATGAAACCACGGATAATAAGTACGATAAGGTCAAAGGGGACGACGGTTCAACTTACTATATCACTGAAAATCCTGTAAAAGCCGGTTCAAATGATGAAAAAGGCACTGTCGAAGAAGGTGAAAAAGTTGTTACTTACGTCTATGAAAAAGCAGGTGCTGTTGAAGTTAAATACGTTGATGAAACTGGTAAGGAAATCAAAGCAACTGTAGAAGCAGTTAAAGATGCTAAACCAGGTAGCGACTATGACACAACAACTGCTACACTTCGCCCAGCAAAAATTACCGGTACCGATGGTAAAGCCTATGAACTTGTTCCAGCAGACGATTATACCGTAGGTAAAGTAGATGAAAACGGACATTTAACAACTACTGATACTGTAAGCGGTCAAGTTGAAGCTGGTAAAACTAAATCAATTACTTATGTCTACAGAGAAGTTAAAGAAGAAACGCCTACTCCGCCTGAAACACCTAAGACTGGTTCAGTTATAGTTAGTTACGTAGATACTGACGGTAATTCTATCAAAGCACCGGTATTTGATGAAAAGAACCAACCAGATGGAACTCCATACAACACTGCCGATGACAACCGTCCAAAAGCTATTTTGGCTGATAATGGAAACATCTACGAACTTGTTGAAAAAGGTGGCAACTATAATGTTGGGGACGTTGATGATTTCGGCGCTCTAACCAAACCAGCGGAAGGACAACCTTGGAAAGCAGATCCAGAATCAGGAACAGTCTCAGCTGATACCATTAAGTCCGTAACCTACGTTTACAAACTCAAAGAAGATGTTCCTACTCCACCAGAAGAAGTGAAAAAAGGTTCTGTCACTGTTAAATACGAAGATACCGAGGGTAATCAAATCAAGTCTCCAGTAAAAGATACTGATAATGAGCCTGTTGGTACTAAGTATGAAACAACGGATAACAAACACGATAAAGTCAAAGGTGACGACGGTTCAACTTACTATATCACTGAAAAAGCCGTTAAAGACAATTCAGATGATGAAAAAGGTTTAGTTGAAGAGCGTGAAAAAGTTGTTACTTACGTCTACGAAAAAGCAGGTGCTGTTGAAGTTAAATACGTTGACGAAACTGGTAAAGAAATCAAAGCAACTGTGGAAGCAGTCAAAGATGCTAAACCAGGTAGCGACTATGACACAACAACTGCTACGCTTCGCCCATCACAAATTACCGATCAAGATGGTAAAGTCTATGAACTAGTACCACAAGGTACATATGATGCTGGTACAGTAGATGCTAATGGTCACTTGATAACTACAGATACTGTAAATGGTCAAGTTGAAGCTGGTAAAACTAAGTCAGTGACTTATGTCTACAAACTCAAAGAAGAGGTTCCAACACCGCCTGAAACACCTAAGACAGGCTCAGTTGTCGTTCACTACGTCAATACTGATGGTGAAGTCATCCAATCAGCATACAAAGATACGACGGATGCACCTGTCGATAGTCCATATAACGCTGCTGAAGGTGACTTAGAAAAACCTAAAGAAATTCGCTTTGGTGGTAAGACTTATAAGTTCAAAGAAGTTTCAGACTCAAATACCGTTAACGGTAAAGAAGTTGTTTCTATCACCGATACAGATTTCATTGGTCCGGAAGCTAATAAAGTCTTTGCAGGAACAACTCACGTTGTTTACGTGTACGAAGAAGTGAAGGAAGAAACGCCTACTCCACCTGAAGCTCCTAAATACGGTTCAGTTGTCGTTCACTACAAAGACGAAGAAGGCAATACTATTGCTGAAGACAAAGTAGATACGCAAGATAGTAAAGTAGATACACCTTACAATACTACTGATAACCGTCCTGAAAAGATCACGACAGAAGACGGTAAAACATATGAACGTGTACCAGATAAGACTGTTGGTAACGAAGAAGGCAAAGTTACAGAAGGTAAAACTGAAGTAACTTACGTTTACAAAGAAGTGAAAGGTAATGTCATCGTACATTACATTGACACAGAAGGTAACGTCATTGCCGATGATGCTGAAGATACACCAGAAACATCTACAGGCACAGCGTATGATACTTCAGACGACCACATGCCACCAACGATTACAAAAGATGGTGTGAAATACGAGTTAGTACCAGCACTTACTAAAGGTAATGAGCAAGGTAAAGTCGTTGAAGGAACAACAGAAGTCACATACGTCTACAAGAAAGTTGAAGAACCAACAACACCTGAGGTTCCAGAAGAAAAACCTGGTAAGTACATTCCGTACATCCCTCAAGATCCATCTAACCCAACAGATCCTAACGATCCATTGACACCACCAACAAATCCTAATGGTGATCCAGTTGATCCAGTGGACTACGATGAAACCCCTGAAGATCCAAGTGATAACCCACCACTTCCACACGTGCCAGGATATGAGCCTAAAGATCCTAAAGACCCAACTGGTAAGACACCACTCAAACCAGTCGATCCTAACGATCCTACAAAAGGTTATATCCCACCAACCATCACTGATCCTAACGACCCTACAAAAGACACTCCTGTGCCTTACACACCAGTCGGAAGCGTTGTGGTTCGTTACAAAGACACTGATGGTAACGTGATTAAGGAACAAGTGACAGACACACCAACGTCTGACGTGGATACGCCTTACAGCACAACAGATCACAAACCAGAGACCATTACTTACAAGGGTGACAAGTATGTCCTTGTACCAAGTAAGACTGAAGGGGAAGAATCTGGTAAAGTCGTTAAAGGTGAAACGGTTGTTACTTACGTCTACCAAAAAGTTGGCAACTGGATTCCAGAAATCCCTGGTGTGCCAGGTAAAGATCGTCCAGAAGTTCCATATCCGTTTGATCCAGAGAATCCAGATTCTCCAGTAGATCCAACGAAACCAAACGATCCTGACAAACCAGGTCAACCTCCTGTTATTCCGCACGTACCAGGCTATATTCCAAACGATCCAGATGGTAATCCATTGAAACCAGTGGATCCAGAAGATCCTACAAAAGGTTATGTGCCACCAGTACCATCAAATCCTGGTGAAGACACACATATTCCATACGTGCCAGCACCAAAAGATCCAGAAAATCCAGATACGCCAGATACACCTGACGTGCCTGACACGGAAGAACCAGGAAGTTACATCCCTTACGTACCGAAAGATCCTAAGAACCCAGATCCAAATGATCCAGATGGTTCTATCGAGATTCCAAAAGTACCTTACGATGAAACACCTGAAGATCCAAGTGATAACCCACCACTTCCACACGTGCCAGGATATGAGCCTAAAGATCCTACCGATCCAACTGGTAAGACACCACTCAAACCAGTGGACCCTAACGATCCTACAAAAGGTTACATCCCACCAACCATCACTGATCCTAACGACCCTACAAAAGACACTCCTGTGCCTTACACACCAGTCGGAAGCGTTGTGGTTCGTTACAAAGACACTGATGGTAACGTGATTAAGGAACAAGTGACAGACACACCAACGTCTGACGTGGATACGCCTTACAGCACAACAGATCACAAACCAGAGACCATTACTTACAAGGGTGACAAGTATGTCCTTGTACCAAGTAAGACTGAAGGGGAAGAATCTGGTAAAGTCGTTAAAGGTGAAACGGTTGTTACTTACGTCTACCAAAAAGTTGGCAACTGGATTCCAGAAATCCCTGGTGTGCCAAATGAAGATCGTCCAGAAATCCCTTACCCATTTGACCCTGAAAATCCAAATGATCCGGTAAATCCTAACGATCCAAGCACACCACCAATTCCTCATGTGCCAGGTTACACACCTAACGATCCAGACGGTAATCCATTGAAACCAGTGGACCCTAACGATCCTACTAAGGGATACATCCCACCAGTACCATCAAATCCTGGTGAAGATACACATATCCCTTACGTGCCAAACACTCCAGAAGATCCTGACAAACCAGATACTCCTGATGTGCCTGAGGTTCCTGACACTGAAGAACCAGGAAGTTACATCCCTTACGTACCGAAAGATCCTAAGAACCCAGATCCAAATGATCCAGATGGTTCTATCGAGATTCCAAAAGTACCTTACGATGAAACACCTGAAGATCCAAGTGATAACCCACCACTTCCACACGTGCCAGGATATGAGCCTAAAGATCCTACCGATCCAACTGGTAAGACACCACTCAAACCAGTGGACCCTAACGATCCTACAAAAGGTTACATCCCACCAACCATCACTGATCCTAACGACCCTACAAAAGACACTCCTGTGCCTTACACACCAGTCGGAAGCGTTGTGGTTCGTTACAAAGACACTGATGGTAACGTGATTAAGGAACAAGAGACAGACACACCAACGTCTGACGTAGATACTCCTTACGACACAACAGATCACAAACCAAAAGAAATTACTTACAAGGGTGACAAGTATGTCCTTGTACCAAGTAAGACTGAAGGGGAAGAATCTGGTAAAGTCGTTAAAGGTGAAACGGTTGTGACTTACGTCTACCAAAAAGTTGGTAACTGGATTCCAGAAATCCCTGGTGTGCCAAATGAAGATCGTCCAGAAATCCCTTACCCATTTGACCCTGAAAATCCAAATGATCCGGTAAATCCTAACGATCCAAGCACACCACCAATTCCTCATGTGCCAGGTTACACACCTAACGATCCAGACGGTAATCCATTGAAACCAGTGGACCCTAACGATCCTACTAAGGGATACATCCCACCAGTACCATCAAATCCTGGTGAAGACACACATATCCCTTACGTGCCAAACACTCCAGAAGATCCTGAAAAACCAGATACTCCTGATGTGCCAAACACTCCAGAAGACCCTGAAAAACCAGATACTCCTGATGTGCCAAACACTCCAGAAGACCCTGAAAAACCAGATACTCCTGATGTGCCAAACACTCCAGAAGATCCTGAAAAACCAGGTACTCCTGACATGCCTGACACACCGGATGTTCCTAAGACTCCTGAATCTCCTGAATCTCCTGAGTCTCCAGTGACTCCGACAGCATCAACACGTCGCAACGATTCTGATAAGTACATGGCTAAAGGCGTTGAAAACTTACCAAATACAGGTGAGACAAGCAACTACCTAGCTGCTGCTTACGGTGGTATGGCAATCGGTCTAGCTGCCTTACTGGCTTCTAAGAAGCGTAAAAGAGACAGCGAAGACTAATTCTCGCACTACTAGACATCTACTGAGTCGTTACGATTGTTAGCGATGAGTTGATCAAGTCTAAGGACAAAAAAGACCCCAACCGTTAGAATAACTCTAGCGATTGGGGTCTTTTGGTTGTGCTCGTTATTAGGGCTGTAAGCGCCCATAACGAGGTACATTGAAAAACATTCCAAAGTCAAGCTGACTCTGGAGTGTTTTCTATTGACAGTTGTTTTGAATACTTTCCACCATGGTAAATAAGCCTCTAGAACGTCCTTATTTACGAGAGTTTCTTCTTAGAACAGTTTATAAGAAAAATACCTTGAGAAGGTTTGAATGGAAGATGTTATAATGTTAAGGGATTATTTCCTAAAGAAATACTTTTAAAAAAGCTATCTTGCAGCTGAATCAATACCGTTTTCAGTTCAGTAGCTAGAATCATTTCAATGAAAGGAGCATCATGTCTCACACTTTAAAATCCTTAGCCCCTCTTTTTACCTGTCCTGTCTGTCTCGCTACTATGGACTATCAAACCACACGATTAGTCTGCACAAAAGGACACTCGTTTGACATTGCGAAACAACACTATATTAATCTCATTCTCAACAACAAGCCGGATAAACACTATGACAAACTCTCTTTTACTCGACGTCATGACATTCTAGAGGCAGGTTTTTACGATCCTATTTTAAAAGCCATTGCCAAAGAAATCAATAGCGATAACCAAGCGAAAGTGATCCTTGATGTGGCGTGTGGAGAAGGATACTACGCACGTCAACTCGCTCAAAATGAGAAAAACCATATCATCGCTTTCGACTTATCGAAACAATCCATTCGACTGGCTGCCCAAAAAGATACTGCAAAACGTGTGACCTGGTTTGTAGGAGATTTAGCCAAACTTCCTCTGGCTGATAACAGCGTTGATGTTATCCTTGACATCTACTCTCCTGCCAACTATCAAGAGTTTAAGCGTGTCTTAAAGCCTGGTGGTAAACTGATTAAGGTAGTAACGGCAAGTGAACACGTTTCGGAACTCCGCCAAGCTGCCCTTGAGCAACTAAAAAATAAAACCTACTCAAATGCTAAGATTCTCCATCATTTTAGCCAAGCATTTCCAAGCTATCACAAAAGCCATCTCACCAAAACCTATCCTGCCACTCAAAAAGAGTTGCTGACGTTTGCTCAGATGACACCATTATTTTTCCATGTTAACTTGGATAAGATTGACTGGCAAGATCTTAACGAAATCACTATTGCAGCGGATATATTAGTCGCTAAAACAGAAAGTTAGTTCCTATGCTTACAGATGGGGCATAGGGACTAGCTTCGTGACTTTAAATATAGTATCAGTCTGACTCATTTTCATGCCAAAAAGAAGAAAGGCATTCTCCAAGAAATCTACGCTCGCTTGATCAACTTTAACTTTTGTAAATGGCTAGCTTCAGTTGTTGCCATTAAGAAAACAAAGAGCGACAAGACTTATAAGAGCTGTTTTTCGGACATTACTTATGCTTGTCGAAAATTCTTGAGAGATGAGCACACTTCCTCCCAATTGAGAACCTACATTGCCAAGCATTTATCTCTTGACCGACCCAATCGAATGTTCTCAAGAAAGATAAAAAGTTAAGCTCCAGTAAGTTTAACTCACAGAGTACCATAATAACTGCAAAATAGGTTGAGAAAGCCTTGCTTTTGTGCGCTCTAAATTCTGTAAATAATAAAGCTATTCCAAGTTACGTCAGAAAGGCGCTTTGGAATAGTTTTTTAGATAGAATAATATTTTAACTTAATGACATTGGTTAGCTAGTCTAACTTCTTTTTTTATATTGTTGACCGCTTACGACCAAGTTTTGACCACTTACCCAACAACGTGTCACAAATTGACGAGGATCTGCTATCATAGAAGCATAAGGAAAGGGAAGAGGTGGTGGCAAATGAAGTGGTTCTTTGAAAAAAGCTCGGTAGATGAGTTATCTATTATCATCAAAAATCAAGAGTACACCTCGGAGGTCGTAGACTTAATTGCTTATCTGGAAGCTTATGCTGGTAGTTCAAAAGGGATTGTTAGCGTTAAGACGTTTGATGATATTCTTATCCTAAAAATAGATGATATTATTGCGGCTGAGGTGGATGGTGATTACCTGAACATTCACTATCATAATCGGGAGATTTCAACACGGCAGCGACTGTACCAGTTTAAACAAAGACTAAATCATCCAGATATGATTTAAGTGTCTAAACAAAGCTTGATTAATATCCAACATTTAGAACGGATGGAGGCTTCTTTTTCGGGTAATATGACAGCTTTTCTAACGAATGGTCTAAAGATAACAGTGAGCAGACGCTATTTGAAAGCTCTGGAAAAACGATTGGGGTTATAGGAGGATATTATCATGAAAAAAATACTAAATTACTTTTTAATCGGCGTGGGCTGGGGCTCGTTTATTTACGTAGTGAACCTACTGATTTTTAATTTTACACCAAGCTGGTCAAGTAGTTTTGTAACATGGGTTGCAAGTGGGTTAATGGGGCTTGCTGCTCTTATTTATGAACATCCCAAGTGGACAGATGCCAAGAAGACGACGCTTCATATACTAACTATTTACGGTCTAGTAATCGCGATGTTATTTATCAATCACTGGGTTCCTTTTGAATTAAGTTACTTTTTAGGAGTGAGTTTAGAATTTTTAGTTATCTATCTGATTATTGCACTCTTCTTTGTTTGGCAGAATAGGGATGCGACTCGTAAAATCAATCAAAAGCTAGCTAATAGAAAAATAAATCTTGACAAGAGATAGAATTTACTATATTATAGTTAAGTATGTTTAGTAACTGATATCACAAATAGCCGGCTAAACGAATACGAAAATCTATGAGGAGGTATTCACTGTGAAACGTACTTATCAACCAAGTAAAATTCGTCGTCAGCGTAAGCACGGATTCCGTCACCGCATGTCTACTAAAAATGGACGTCGCGTGCTCGCAAGCCGTCGTCGTAAAGGACGTAAAGTCTTATCAGCATAATGACTTATAAATGATAAAAAGAAAAACCGAAGTGCTCGAGACTTCGGTTTTTCTTTTTATCATTTATGCAACCCGAGGAGCATTTGCCTGTGCTTTTAGACGTTTACGCATAACAAATGTACTTGGGAGCAGTACGAGAAGGGCTCCAAGCCAAGCAGCAGGGTTGGAAGCCGCGATACCACTAAAGCCAAAGTAGATGGAGCCTACAGTGGCGATTCCTGCACGCATAAGGAGTTCCATGATTCCTGCTAGGGTAGGTGCTAGTCCTTTTCCAAGACCTTGGATAAAACTTCGAGTAACGAAGAGAATCGAGAGAACCCAGTAGAGAGCCCCATTGATGACATAGTAGGATAAGGCAAGATCGTATACCGCTTGGCTTCCATCTGAGAGAAAAAGGCCACTGAAGAAACGGTTGAAAACAATCAAGATAGTAGCAAAAGAGATAGCCCAGAGAATGGCGATAAAAATGGTACGATAGAGACCTTGCAAAATACGTTTATACTCTTTAGCCCCGTAATTCTGTGCCGTAAAGGTAGACATGGCTAGTCCCAGATTAATCATCGGCAACATCGCCAACTGGTCAGTTTTACTGGCAATAGCTTGTGCCGCAATGGCATTGGTTCCTAGTTGGTTAAGACTGATTTGGAGAATAATGGCACCGATGGCGATGATACTGGATTGGAACCCCATAGGAAAGGCTAATTGTGCGTGCTTTTTGAGATTTTCACGATCCAAGCGCCAATCTGATAATCGCATGTGAAAATAAGGTACTTTGCGATGAATATAGATAGCTAGATAAACAACGGAGAAAGCTTGTGCAATAATGGTGGCTAAGCCAGCTCCAAAAACCCCCATATGGAAGTTTAAAATAAAGGTGAAATCTAAGACAATGTTAATAATACTTGCGATAATCAGAGCAATCAAAGGTGTTTTTGAATTACCCAAGCTTCTTAAAACGTTGGAGAGATAGTTAAAGAAAATGGTGAAAATCATACCACCGTAAATGGCAGTCAAGAAACGTTGAGCATGGTCGATAAGATTATCAGGTGTTCGCATGAGTTCTAGGCTAGGTCGAAGGAAGGTAAGAGCCAAAGCTGTCAAAACTAGACTAGTCATTAAAGCGTAAAAAACACCGTGAACAAAACTTTTTCGAATCCCGTCGTCATCTTTAGCCCCAAATTTTTGGGCAGTAACGATAGTTAATCCTGCTGTTAACCCTTGAGCAAAGCCGAGGATGAGAAAAGTCAGGCTGCCAGTAGCTCCAACGCTAGCAAAAGCCTCTTTTCCAAGAGTTTGCCCAACAATCATGCTGTCAGCAAAGTTATAAGCTAATTGGAAAAAACTCCCTATTAAGAGAGGAATAGTAAAAAGAAGGATGACCTTAATAGGACTCCCTTTGGTTAAATCATGCATATAATCTCCTTTAGCAGTAAAAAATAGGGGATAAGGGATTCAAAAACCGCTTGGACTTCCCTTTCCTAGCTAGCTACCAGATGTTTTAAGTCTGTTGACTTGTGGCTAAAACAACAGATAGGTATCTCTGTTCTGTGTTATCAACAATGGCACTAGAAGTTGGCGCTAGCATAAGCTCCTTTATTTTTCTTCAAAATGATCGTATCCTAAGTGTTCGTAAGCTTTAGCAGTTGCGACACGACCTGTCCGTGTACGCATAAGAAACCCTTTTTGAATGAGATATGGCTCGTACATGTCTTCGACGGTTTCGCGTTCTTCAGCGATGTTGACAGATAAGGTCCCTAATCCGACTGGTCCACCATTATACATTTCAATCATGGTTTTGAGGATTTTTTGATCCACATAATCTAAACCTTCGTGGTCAACATCCAACATGGTGAGGGCTTTATCAGTGATGTGATCATCGATGATACCATCTCCCATGATTTGGGCGAAATCGCGCACCCGCTTCAAGAGGCGGTTTGCGATACGAGGAGTTCCGCGGCTTCGTTTGGCTAGTTCAATCGCAGCTTCATGCGTAATCTCCATGTCGAAGATGTCAGCAGTGCGTTCAACAATCTCTGTTAGGTCGGCTAGCTCATAATACTCCATATGTCCGTTTATCCCAAAACGAGCTCGCAAAGGATTGGACAACATGCCGGCACGAGTAGTCGCCCCGATAAGGGTAAATGGTGGGAGATCTAAGTGAACGCTTCGACTAGTTTCACCGGCACCAATCATGATGTCAATGTAGAAATCTTCCATAGCGCTATAAAGCACTTCCTCAACCGCCATAGGCATACGATGGATTTCATCGATAAAGAGAACGTCACCTGGTTCTAGTTCGTTAAGGATGGCAACCAAATCGCCAGCTTTCTCAATAGCAGGACCAGATGTCTGCTTGAGGTTAACACCAAGTTCATTAGCAATAACGAAAGCCATAGTCGTTTTACCAAGACCTGGGGGTCCAAAAAGAAGCACATGGTCTAGGGCTTCATCACGCATTTTGGCAGCTTTGATGAAAATTTCTAGCTGTTCTTTGACCTTGTCTTGACCGATATACTCTCTGAAATATTGTGGGCGGAGCGTACGTTCCACAAGCTCCTCATCGCCCATTAAATCCTTGTCTAAAATTCTTGTCATAAAGCTATTCTACCACAAAGCGAAAGAAAACTCCCTCTGTAGTTACCTACTCCGCTATTGTTTTTATGTAGAATTATTGGTTTTAGTTCGCTATCTCCATATTCCTTGGTTATTATTGTTTTATCTGTAAAGGAAGCCATTGAGTTATTAGATAAGCTTTTATTCAGACGATACTCGTGGTGCTAGTTAATCTCAAACGACAATAAAAAGCCCAAATGGACTATACTGTAAGTGACAAAACATACAGGAAGTTAGTCCACATGAGCCACTTAAAGTATACCGCTAAATCTCATCATTTACAATGGAGTTTACCTCAATGATCACTCATTTGTCATCGCCTTTATCGAGAATATTGCCCAGATAAGTTTCAACATCGGCGTAATATTGGACTAGCTAACGTTTCAGACGAGTCGCTATTAGTCTTGCTTTTGCTACAAGCTGAATTAGGCATTATGTCACAGCGCCATTTCTACAACATCTGTCGCCTGTTTCCTTGTGGTCAATTACTGGAGAGAA
>NZ_JBEHGL010000006.1:0-32912 GCF_040225085.1 Streptococcus jiangjianxini
ATTGTCCTTAGTCTGTCCTTTGACCAGTATTTAAAACGATTACTGTAAGGCAAACATAGCTTCGAAGCCAGAGAAATAGATTAGGGATTTTCATGCGTTTGTCGTGACCTGACCAGCTGTTAGGTACTTATAAGAATGTTTTGTGGTACAATCAGAAGTGGACATGTTTATCATCTTTCTATACTGGATTTTGCAACTTTTAGTATAACAGATAAACATACTCGTGGTGCTAGTTAATCTCAAACGACAATAAAAAGCCCAAATGGACTATACTGTAAGTGACAAAACATACAGGAGGTTAGTCCACATGAGCCACTTAAAGTATACCGCTAAATCTCATCATTTACAATGGAGTTTACCTCAATTATCACTCATTTGTCATCGCCTTTATCGAGAATATTGCCCAGATAAGTTTCAACATCGACGTAATATTGGACTAGCTAACGTTTCAGACAAGTCGCTATTAGTCTTGCTTTTGCTACAAGCTGAATTAGGCATTATGTCACAGCGCCATTTCTACAACATCTGTCGCCTGTTTCCTTGTGGTCAATTACTGGAGAGAAGTCGTTTTAATCGACGTTCGAGACAATTGATTTGGCTAGTTCAATTGATTCGAGAATCAATGAATGGCAAGGTATCTGATACTACCGCTATCGTGGACAGTTTTCCTTTGCCGCTTTGCCAAACCGTTCGCAATCATCGTGCAAATATTTTTAAAGGGGTGGCTGATATTGGTTACAATGCGTCTAAACGCCTGTGGTTTTTCGGGTTCAAGGTGCATATGCTCGTCACCTTATCAGGTTATATTCTGAATTATGTGGTTACACCAGCCTCTGTTCATGATATCAATGTGGTCATCGACCTATTAGAAGGTTGTCAACAGTCTGTTATTCTGGCTGATTTAGGCTATCTCAGTCATGATCTTAAAGAAGCCTTGAAAGGAGAAGAGGATCATTTATGGACGCCTTTACGACAAAATATGGATGGAGCTAATCAACATAACCATTGGCAGTTGATGGCGATGAGACGAACCATTGAGACGCGCTTTTCTACACTTTGCAGGCTATTTAATATTGAACAACCCTTGGCAAGAGGGCTTGTCTGGGCTACAGATACGAATTGAACAGATGGTACTTGCCTATAATTTAAATTATTTTAAGATTAACTAGCACCACGAGTAATGATGTTATAATATGAGCTGTCGCAAACTTACCACTAGCGAACTTAGTTAGGAGGTGAGTATTATGTGGCATGGGTTCCTCACCCTTGTTCTTTTGCCGTTAATAGTCAATGTGCTACCTAACATAATATCTGAATGGCTAATCAGAAAAGAAAAAGAACGAAGCGACAAATAAAAAATAGCCTGAGTATCCTTGAGCAAGATACAAAAAAACACCTCAGCGGCAACTGGGTGTTTTATTATGTGTTTTAGGTTCCTCAACCTTAAGCACTTTTAGTATAACACAATTGTACATATAAGTTCAAAAAAAAAGCCAAGTCAAGGATGAAAGTAAAGACAGTTTAAAATAAAACTGTCTTTTTGCATGTTGTACAAAAAATACAAAAGAGAGAAGCTGTCATTTTGAGAAGAGAATAGAAAAGATCGTTCTCTGGCAAGATTAGCACGTGTTGAGGAAATCTCCAATTCCCTTGAAATAATTTCTCAAAGTGTTTTTATTTTTTTTAAAAAGGAGTAAACTAGAATTGAAAAAATTGGTTTTGTTAGAAAGGAAAATTATTTAGGAAAAAATTTATAAAATCAATTTTATAAAAGACGAATTCAGAATTTATAGTGATTAAAACGAAAGTGTGAACGATATGAAAAACATTTTATGAAAATAATTTTAGGTATTACATTATGTTTTGGTTTTACTTTTTTGTTTAATCAAAAAGTAAGTGCAGCAACTGCATCAGGATGGTATTCGCCATTTAGTTCTGTTAGTAATAATATTATTATTTGTAAAGTTGGCAAACCTTATACGATGGCTAATATGAAAAATGGTAATTGTAAAGTTGATTGGGGAAATGTAGTTCATAATGTTTCTAATAACATAGCCGCTTCATTTGGCGACTTACACAATCCTTTACCTTAGGAGGTAGCTTTGGAAGATAAATTATTCTTAGATGAATCAAAAAAAATAATTACTGAATTTCGTTCATCAGTAGAATCTGATTTACCTAATTCAAAAGATAAACAAAGAGTATTGCAGTTAACTAATAGTGTTTTGTCAAAACTATCAAATAAGACAAAGCTTGATAATAAGGTACTTATAGAAATGGAAAAGTTTTATCAAAATACTAGTATGATTATTGGTTTATCTAGATTAGATTTGAAAGGTGACGCTTATGATTCGTGGAGAGTATACGACAAATTTCATTTTGAGCATGTTAAGCCGAATTTAAAAGTTTATGGTAATACGCTTTTGATCTAAATTTGATGTATTGGAGGGCCGGTTTTTTATAATTAGTCCTTAGAAACGCTAATTGTTGCAATGTGGAATCAAGATAAACTTAATTATTTTCTCAAAGGAGATTAAGATGGCAGAAGAAAATCCAAAACATGAAATCATGATACGGGTTACACAAGACAATACGTTTCAACTTCAGTTTGCGATTACGGAAGATGGCGAAAATCCTCCAGAATTAATTGCGTTAGAACTTTTAAAAACAACAGTAGCAGGTTTAGCTGAACGTTTAAATGTGAAACCTGAATTTTTAGCAGAAACGATGTATCACGATTTTACTAAAGGTGATTTTATAGAAACCGATAGTAAGAATGAAAGTCAAAAATGATAAAGACAGTTTAAAATAAAACTGGAAAAATATAAAAAGTGAAATTGTCATTTTGAGAAGAGAACAGTTTAATTGTTCTCTGGCAAGCGTAACCTCCTGTATGTTTTGTCACTTACAGTATAGTCCATTTGGGCTTTTTATTGTCGTTTGAGATTAACTAGCACCACGAGTTCAGACGATATATTTATTAAAGCTGTAAAATAAGGTATAATTGTAAATAAACATTTTTTGTTGGAGATAGAGATGTACTTAGTGTTACTTTACCTCACACTGTCTTTTATGATCGTGTTTTGCATACTTAATTTGGACCAATTAGAAATTTTAAAGATTCGTTTGCAACTACTTCTTACAACATTAACTTTGCGTTCTCGGGTATATTACATTGCGGTAGCCACTTTTCTTTTTGTTATTTTTAGCGTTTGGTATGGTTCAAGAACTGCAGTGCCTCATTCTTCATCTTATTTCACTGATAAACAGCTTAATGAGGTGAAAGAGGAATTTCAAACACAAGGGTTCAAAAAGGTTATGGCTGTTCCTATCAGAGATCTAGAAAAAGGGAAGGATAAAGATAGAACTGTGATGGAAGTTGAAATAGGAGGAGATACATTCTTTGAGGAAGGTGCAAAATATGGGAAATCAACTGAGGTCAAAATAAAGTACCATGAGTTTCCAAAAAATTATGCAAAGTTATCGATTGGTACAAGTGACACAATTGAGAAAATAGCAGGTAAACTACGGTCGGATGGTTTTCCTATAACATCTATTAGTAAGGAACAGCTGAGACTTAGGTATATTACAGATAGATATATTACAGAAAATGAAAAAACAGTTCATGCGCTAGAGGTTGATAAGAAGATTTACAAAGGGAAAAAGATTCAAGAATTAGAGTCGTCTTATCTTCCAACATCCTCTACTTTAATTTTAAAGCAATATGAAGAGGATGGCTCTTTTATCATTCTACCTTATATGAAAAATAGCATAACAGATGTAGAAAATTTCAAGAAAACTTTGCAATCAGTTGGGTTCTCAAAAATCAAAGAAGCTTTTATTCCTATCGAGGATGAAAGATTCCACAATAAAATGGATAGCATTGATATAGAAGGACAAAATTTTAAAAATATAAACGGAAATATAGAAGCTGTTGCAGATGCAGAAATCGTTCTTTATTTTTACTATTCAGAAAAAGCTGTTCAAAAAATAGAGAAACAAGAAGAAGAAAAAAGAAAAGCGTTACAAAAGAAAATAGAAGAAGAGCGAAGGAGAGAACAGGAAAGAAATGAGAAGGAAGAAAAAGAGCGACTAGAAGAATCTGCACCTCAGTCAGACCTGATTGCACCTACTCCAACTCCAGAACAATCAACTCCTAACCAAGGGTTAAGACCATTTGGGAATTGTACGGAAGCAAGGAGAGCGGGTAGAGTGAACATTCCAGCTAGTGACCCACAGTATGGATCGTGGTTGGATAGAGATGGAGATGGTTTGGGTTGTGATGGTTAGTATAAGAGAATGGTGTGTGCTACATCAGTCTATTGAGAAGGCGTTGTGCTTTGATTGTTTTGCAACACATACGCGGTTAGGTTAGATCGAATTGTACTTTGAAACTGACCAACACCCGAACCATATACTAATTAAAAGAGGAAAAAATGATTGGAAAACATGACGAAGTATGGCATTTTAATCACAGCATGTTGACATCATTGGGAAATATGAGGAAAAATAAAACATTAAACTATGGAAATCTTTGATACACATACTCACTTAAATGTGGAGAATTTTACAGAAACGGTTAAAGAAGAGCTAAACTTGGCGCGTGAGATGGGCGTTACTCGGCATAATGTCGTTGGTTTTGACCATGAAACGATTGAGAAGGCCTTAGAGATTGCTGATAATCACCCAGAAGTTTACCTAACGCTTGGCTGGCATCCGACCGAAGCAGGGTCTTATGATAGCGATGTAGAAGTCTATCTCAAGCAAGTTCTCAAGCATGATAAAGTCGTGGCACTTGGTGAGATTGGCCTTGATTATCACTGGATGGAAGACCCCAAAGAGGTTCAAATTGAGGTTTTCAAACGTCAAATAGCTCTTTCAAAAGCCTTGGACTTGCCCTTTGTGGTTCATACTCGAGACGCCCTTGAGGATACTTACCAAGTTATTAAGGAAGCCGGTGTTGGTCCACGTGGGGGCATCATGCATTCTTTCTCTGGCTCATTCGAAGACGCTCAGAGATTTGTCGATTTGGGGATGATGATTTCATTTTCAGGTGTTGTTACGTTTAAAAAGGCGACGGATGTCCAAGAAGCAGCGCAGCAATTGCCCCTAGACAAAATCCTTGTTGAAACAGACGCACCCTATTTGGCGCCAGTACCAAAACGAGGAAAAGAAAATAAAACTGCCTATACGCGCTATGTGGTTGAAAAAATAGCAGAGCTACGCGGGATGACGGTTGAGGAAGTTGCAAAAATCACAACTGAGAATGCAAATCGTCTCTTCGGATTAGAAGACTAGGTGAGCGAGTGAGAAATAACCAATAGCTTTCGCAGTGATGAAAGTGGGTAACAGAGCAATTGGTAATCGCAAAGGGTTTCCTTCGTTGCCTTGTCTCTTTCAACCGTTACAACTGACGAGTTCAATCTTAAAAAATGTTAAGCCAGCTACTGGTGTTGCAGTTTTAAGGGGTTGTTGAAATTTTAACTATCACAATAAGTGATAGATGTTGAAAGGCAGTCGTTTGCATCTCATTTTCAGAGGAAGTTATCGAAAAAAGGAGAATATGACAGAAAAACTAAAAATCCAAGAGGTCCTCGTTGTCGAAGGCAAGGATGATACCGCAAATCTTCAACGGTTCTACGATGTAGACACCTATGAAACACGGGGGTCAGCTATCTCAGAAGACGACTTAGAACGCATTGAAAAGCTACACGAACTTCGCGGTGTTATCGTCTTTACAGACCCAGATTATAGTGGAGAGAGGATTCGACGTGTCATTATGGATGCTATTCCGACTGTTCGCCATGCCTTTCTTAATCGAGACGAGGCGGTTCCAAAAAACAAAACAAAGGGGCGTTCTCTGGGTGTTGAACATGCTAGTTTTGAAGATTTACATAAGGCCTTGTCAAAAGTGACCCAGCATTTTGATGATGAAGATTATTTTGACATTACCAAATCTGATCTTATACGTCTTGGTCTTCTTATGGGAGCAGATAGCCGACAACGTCGCGAGTATTTAGGGCAAAAACTTCGTATTGGCTATAGCAATGGCAAACAACTCCTGAAACGTCTAGAGCTCTTCGGCGTGACCTTAGCAGAAGTTGAGGAAGTAATGAGAGAGTATGGAGAATAATCCTGTGTCTGATTTGTGAGCGTATTGAAATGATTAAATCGCAAACCAATCCTTATTTCGTAAAAGAGTTGGAGACTGGTTATGTCGTCATTGGTGACCATCAGCATTTTAGAGGCTACGCTGTTTTCCTCTGTAAAGAACATGTGACAAAATGACATGATTTACCTAAGGATTTCCGAAATCATCATTTATCTGAAATGGCAGATGTTTCAAAAGCTATTAGTAAAGCTTTCGCTGCCGAGAAAATGAACATTGAAAGTCTAGGAAATGGTGATAGCCACTTGCATTGGCATTTATTTCCGAGAAAGTCTGGCGATTTAGGAGAATACGGGCATCATAGCAAAGGTCCAGTTTGGTGGCTACCATTTGAAAACATGTATTCTGATGACAACAGAATTTCAGGAGCAGATTTAGAAGAGATGAAGTCCAAACTCCTTTTAGAATTACATAAATAGAAAGAAAAATATTATGCGTATCGCAGACTACTCCGTGACCAAGAGCATTCTTGAGCGTCACGGTTTTACTTTTAAAAAATCTTTCGGTCAAAACTTTTTGACTGACACTAATATTTTACAGAAGATTGTTGACACGGCTGAGATTGATCAGACGGTCAATGTCATTGAAATTGGTCCTGGGATTGGGGCTTTGACAGAATTTTTAGCGGAAAATGCCGCTGAAGTCATGGCTTTTGAAATTGATGAGCGCTTGGTTCCGATCCTAGATGACACGCTTCGTGATTTTGATAATGTTCAGATTATCAATAAAGATGTCCTCAAAGCAGACTTGCAGACGGAGATTCAGAACTTTAAAAATCCAGAACTTCCAATTAAAGTGGTAGCCAATCTTCCTTACTACATCACCACCCCTATCCTCATGCATTTAATTGAGAGCAAAATTCCTTTCACAGAGTTTGTGGTCATGATGCAAAAGGAAGTGGCGGACCGCATTTCAGCTGAACCAAACACCAAGGCTTACGGCTCTCTTTCAATTGCTGTTCAATACTATATGATGGCCAAGGTAGCCTTCATCGTGCCTCGTACCGTCTTTGTCCCTGCACCTAACGTGGATTCCGCTATTCTCAAGATGGTTCGTAGGGAAAATCCTTTAGTGTCGGTTCAGGATGAGGATTTCTTGTTTGATGTTTCAAAAGCTAGTTTTGTCCATCGACGCAAGACCCTTTGGAACAATTTGACGAATCGGTTTGGAAAAACAGATGATGTCAAAGTGATACTAGAAAAAGCCTTAGAAAAAGCAGAGCTTAAACCCAATGTTCGTGGTGAGGCTCTCTCCATTCAAGATTTTGGCCGTTTGGCGGATGCTCTCAAGGAATTAGGATTGTAAAAAAAGAAAAGCATTTCAGAAAACCTGAAACACTTTTTGGTTTTTACTTGCTAAATGAAACTACCCAAAACTTGCCCAATTAAAAAGGCTACTGCTGCCGCAACGATGCCAACGATTAGTGTGCGGACGATTTCGGTTCGTTTACTTTGTTTTGTAATGGTCGCCTTAATCCAACCAAGAGCAACTAGCGCTAGGGAGACGAGTAGACTGGCTAAAATCAAGGTGACACGGTCAGAAAAGTCAGAGAGGTGGATTAATAAAAGGTAGCTAAGAAGAGGGATTAAGCCGAAGAAGTTGAAAGAGAGGAAGGTCATGACAGCGTTGTTAAGTGCTTTTGATGAGTCTGTGCCTTCTTCGGTTGTAGAACTTAGATAATCTCCTGCTGCCATGGAAAACCCATCGGCCAAAAGGTTAGAAAAACCTAAGATGATGATGGCTGCTGTCCCTAGGTTTCCTCCGATAGCCCCAGCAACGACGGCAAAGGTAGTGATAATACCATCAAGCCCACCATAGGTAATGGACTTTGCATAATGACTGAAGTTCATACAATATTTCCTCCTGCTTTTTCTTATTTTCTGATATTATTATCTCATTTATTTCATTAAAAAGATAGTGGATAAACGAACGGATCCTATGTTAGTAGGATTTTGGCGAAACTATCTATGGCTTCATTGAAAGGTTGTGATAGCTATGTTAACTAAAATAGACGAATTAGCTATGGAGGCTAATCTCCGTTGAACGAAAGAAATGGAGGTAGTATGACTTTTTCGACAGTAAAAATAGAAACAGAACGTCTAGCAATCCAACCGTTAAGAAAAGAGAACTACGACGCTTGGTACCAAGCCTATAGTAAGCGTCAACCATCGCAATCACCATATGATGATGGCTATATTGATTTGGCACCCTGCACCAAAGGGTGGTTTGATGATTTGGTAATGAGACATAGACATCTAGCCGAGGAGGATAAGCAATATATTTTTGCCATATTCACAAAATCAGGTCGCCACTTAGGGATGATTGATGTGGTCATTTTAGCGCGTGCTAATATGAATTGGTGTGAATTGGGGTATTTTATCCATAACCAAGATTGGCGTCGTGGTTATGCCTACGAAGCTTTATCAGCACTTCTTGAGCAACTATATCCTTTGTTGAATTGTCATCGGATTGAAGCGCATGTTTCTTTAGTCAATACACCCTCACGACAGCTTCTTGAGAAAATCGGTTTCCAATTAGAAGTCATTCGGGAGCAATTTATGTTTGAAGGTGGTCAGTGGATTGATAAGGCTGTGTATGTTCTGAATTTGCACAATGATCCTTTAGATTAATCTTGCCCCTAGTCATTTTATCGGCTAGGGTTTTGTACTCTTTGAAAATCAAAAGCAGACGCTGTTGACTTGATGATCAATAACATCAAAATTAGTATTTGTGCTATTTTCTTAGCTGGTTCAGATATAAACTACAGATTTTTTATTACTATCCATTTCATTCACTGAAACAGCATCTTATCTGACTCACTTAGTCTGCTCCATTTTATAGCAAAAAGACATCGTTGTAGACAAAATAGCTTTTTTGAAATTAACTGAGCATGATTTGGTGACTTTCAGTTCTGTCTGTATCCGCTTTGTCTCATCTGCTTTTGATTGTCATTGAGGATATTCACCCGGGTACAATCCTATCGATAAAACATGGGCTCATATCAAAAACACTTCAGAAAAGTATTGCCGAATGATCATACTTTTATTGAGTTACGCTTGTCCTTTTCTTGTTTCAGTTGATTATATTAGTAGTTGTGATAGCCTTTGTCTATCGCGATGATAATGAAATAGTATAACTGTTTGGAGGAGGTTGTGTATGATTTCGTGGTATAATGGCTTTAAATCGTTTTAAGGAGTTATAACATGACATTGAAAAAAGTTTTAGCATTCACAAGTCTTGCCTTAGCCTCAGGTTTAGTATTGGCAGCTTGTTCATCTGATTCAACTACTGAAAAAGACAAATCTGGTAAAGAAGAAGTTATTTTTGCAACAGTAGGGACTACTGCTCCCTTTTCTTATGAAAAAGACGGCGAATTAACTGGTTATGATGTTGAAGTGGCTCGTGAAATCTTCAAAGATTCTGATACCTATAAAGTCAACTTCAAAAAAATTGCTTGGACATCTATTTTTACTGGCCTTGATGCTGGTAAGTATCAAATGAGTGGTAACAACCTTTCTTATACTGAAGAACGCGCCGCTAAATACCTCTATTCCTACCCAACGGGGTCTACGCCTTCAGTGTTAGCTGTCACAAATGACAGTGATATTAAAAAGTTTGATGATATTGCTGGGCATTCGACGCAGGTTGTTCAGGGGAACACAACAGTGACACAACTTCAAGAGTTTAATAAAAAGCACTCTGATAAACCAGTTGACTTACAATTTACAGATGAAAATATCACTCAAATCTTGCGTAATTTGAATGATGGTAAGACTGATTTCAAAATTTTTGATGCTCCAACCGTCAATGAAATTGTGAAATCTCAAGGATTAGACAATATTAAAACCATTGATTTGAAATCAGAAGATCAACCTTATATTTACTTTATCTTTGCAGATGGAAAAGATGATTTACAAAAATTTGTAAACAAACGCATCAAAGAACTTCAAGAAGATGGAACTTTGGCTAAGTTAGCTGAGGAACACCTTGGTAACAAAGAGTACGTTCCTGCTAAAGATGCATTGAAAGTACCAACAAAATAGCCTTCTAACTATAAGGGATTGAGATAGACTTTGAAAAAAGTTTATCTTTTTTTATTTTTGCTATCTTTTTTTCGAATAAATAGTTAAGAAGAAAAAATAAGGAATGATTATGATGCCTCTGCTGTTATGTTTGATTTCAACGTTATCCATCCTTTCATGTTTTATGCTGATGACGGAAACTTGTCGAAAAGGTGGTTGGGTACGTCGGTCTAAATTTATTTACCTATGGGCCTTACTCTTACTTCCTCTAGCCCATCTATTGGGGATGGCCTATCTATGCCAACTATTTCGCTTTTTAACGATTCTCGGTGCTTTTATTATTATTTGTCATATCCCATATGAAAAGATGACACAAATAAAAAAAGTATGTCTAATTTGCCTTTATTGTGGCTTATTTGTACAACTCTTAACCTTGTTAGGAGGTCAGATCTCTAGTCTTTTATCTTAGCAAGCCGAAAAAGGGATTAGCTGCTGAAGAATGCTGATAATTCTGTTATAATAAACATATCTTGATTACTAAGGAGTTCATTTGCAAGGAAGAATTATCAAAGCTTTGGCAGGATTTTACTATGTAGAATGCCAAGGACAAGTCTATCAAACCAGAGCCAGAGGCAAATTTAGAAAAAAAGGTCAAACCCCCTATGTAGGGGATTTTGTGGATTTCTCAGCAGAGGACAATTCTGAAGGTTATATTCTGAAGATTCACGAGCGACAAAACAGTCTTATTCGCCCACCGATTGTTAATATTGATCAAGCGGTGGTCATTATGTCAGCTAAAGAACCAGATTTCAATGCCAATCTATTGGATCGTTTTTTGGTTCTGTTAGAGCATAAGGAAATTCAGCCAGTTGTCTATATTTCCAAAATGGATCTATTAGAAAATCCAGTAGAAATAGAGACTATTGCTGATCGATACCAAGCAATTGGTTACGATTTTGTAACTTCGCAAGAGATGCTTTTACCTCTATTAAAGGACAAAATCACAGTCTTTATGGGTCAAACAGGCGTTGGAAAATCAACCTTACTCAATAGCATTGCGCCTGAGTTGGCCTTAGAAACTGGTGAAATTTCAGATAGTCTAGGACGTGGTCGCCACACCACACGTGCGGTCAGTTTTTACAATGTTCATGGTGGGAAAATTGCAGATACACCAGGCTTTTCGTCTTTGGATTATGAAGTAAAAACGGTTGAAGACCTTAGTGAGTCCTTTCCAGAAATTCGAAAAGCTAGCCATTTTTGTAAGTTCCGCTCTTGTAGCCACACCCATGAACCAGCTTGCGGCGTTAAAGAGGCTCTTAAAGAGGGTTGTATTTGGCAATCTCGTTATGATAATTACCTTCAATTCCTTAGCGAAATCGAAAATCGTCGCGAAACATACCTCAAAGTTATCAAAAGAAAGTAGGCCATCATGTCAACTCATAAAATCGCCCCATCTATTTTAGCCGCTGATTATGCCAATTTTGCTTCTGAGCTCAAGCGCATTGAAGAAACCAGTGCTGAGTACGTTCACATTGATATTATGGATGGTCAATTTGTCCCTAACATCAGTTTTGGTGCCGACGTTGTCGCTAGTATGCGTAAACACAGTAAGCTTGTCTTTGATGTTCATCTCATGGTCGTCAATCCTGAACGTTTTGTTGACGCCTATGCACAGGCTGGCGCAGATATCATGACTGTTCATGCTGAGAGTACACTACACATCCATGGGGCTCTTCAAAAAATCAAGGCTGCTGGTATGAAAGCTGGTGTGGTAATTAACCCAGGAACACCAGTGGAGAATCTGATCCCTGTCCTGGATTTGGTTGACCAAGTTCTTATCATGACAGTTAACCCTGGATTTGGTGGGCAAGCCTTTATTCCAGAATGCTTGGAAAAGGTTAGCAAGATTGCTCAATTACGAGACCAAAAAGGTTTGAGTTTTGACATTGAAGTGGATGGTGGTGTTGATAACCAGACGATTAAGGCCTGTGCCGATGCTGGTGCCAATGTTTTTGTAGCTGGTTCGTATCTCTTCAAAGCTCAAGATTTGGTTTCTCAAGTTGACAGCTTGCGCGTGGCTTTGAATGACTAAGGTCGCTTTGTTAGCAGGTGGCGATTACAGTCCACCGAGAGGAGATTTTGATTTATATATCGGTATTGATCGTGGGGCTTTAAGTCTTTTGGAAAATGGCTTCGCTTTGGATTGGGCAGTGGGAGATTTTGATTCCATTTCTGAAGAAGAAATGACCAAAATCGTATCATCCGGTGCCCGCATTTACCGATCGCCCGCTGAAAAAAATGATACAGATACGGAGTTGGCACTGAAATTATTGTTTAAGACATATCCACTGGCGCAGGCCACGTTATTTGGTGCCTTTGGTGGTCGTGTTGACCACTTTTTATCCAATATTTTTTTACCTAGCGATCCAGACCTACAACCTTATATGCGTCAGATTCATTTGGCAAATGACACTAACTTCATTTCCTATTTTCCAAAAGGCAAGCATACGGTTGAAAGTCATCCAGAGATGACTTATCTTGCTTTTATGACAGATGAGGAAACGGAGTTGAGAATTTTGGGTGCTAAGTACGAATTGACTGCGGCTAATTATTTTAAGAAAAAAATCTACTCCAGTAATGAAGCTATTGGAAAACTGATTACCTTGACTGTGCCTTCTGGCTACGTTGTGGTCATAGAAAGTAAAGATTAAAGAAAGAGGTTACGATGCTGGTTTTAATTATATTACTTTTGCTAGCTAGCCTTGGATTAACCTTCTTTTTATATCACAAGGTTACTCACTTAGAAGACATGCTCAAAAATCAGCTGGAAGATCATGTAGACAATCTTTCAGAGCAACTCTCCTACCAGAACGAACGAACTTCAAATGACGTACGGATAGCTATAAATCAAGATTTTAATCGATTACAAACGGACCTCTATCAGCAGTTAACAGAGATTCGCGAAGTGCTGCATCAGAACCTTTCAGACAGTCGTGATCGGTCAGACCAGCGATTAGATACGATGACCGAGCGGTTAAGAATGACTGTGAAAGAAATGCAAGATTCTAACGAAAAACGGTTAGAACAGATGCGTTTGACTGTTGAAGAGAAGTTGGAAAAGACCTTGCAAACACGGTTGCAGGCTTCTTTTGATAGCGTGTCTAAGCAACTAGAGTCTGTTAACCAAGGCCTCGGTGAGATGAAAACTGTTGCGCAGGATGTTGGAACACTTAATAAGGTTCTGTCTAACACTAAGACGCGTGGCATTTTAGGAGAACTTCAGCTGGGGCAAATTATTGAAGATATCTTGACTGAAAATCAGTATGAGCGAGAGTTTGTTACTGTTCCAAATTCATCAGAACGGGTAGAATATGCCATTAAGATGCCCGGAACCAGTCAAGGAGACTATGTTTATCTTCCGATTGATTCTAAATTTCCTTTGGAAGATTACTATAGATTGGAAGATGCCTATGAAACGGGAGATAAGGCGGAGGTTGAGCGTTACCGAAAAGCACTTCTGTCTAGTATTAAACGCTTTGCTAAAGATATTAATCAAAAATATATTAAACCACCTGAGACCACAAATTTTGGCGTGCTGTTCTTACCAACAGAAGGGCTTTATGCCGAAGTGGTGCGACAATCAGCCTTCTTTGATAGTCTAAGACGTGAGGAAAATATTGTTGTCGCTGGACCATCGACATTGTCAGCACTTTTAAATTCTTTGTCTGTCGGCTTTAGAACGCTTAATATTCAAAAGAATGCTGATGATATTAGTAAAGTTTTGGGTAATGTCAAGTTGGAATTTGATAAATTTGGAAATATGCTAGTCAAAGCGCAGAAGCAATTGTCAACCGCCAGTAAGACTGTTGATAGTCTCCTGACGACTCGAACCAATTCTATACGACGTGCTTTAGAAACCATTGAAACTTATCAGGATAGTGCAACCACTAACCTCTTGGATATGTCACCTTTAGAAGACGAGGATTCTTATGAAAATTAATCAAATGAAAAAAGATGAGCCTTTTGAAGGGTTCTATCTCATCAAAAAAGCAGAATTACGCAAAACAAGAGCTGGAAAAGACTTTCTTTCTATGACTTTTCAAGATGATTCAGGGGAGATTTCTGGTAATCTTTGGGATGCGCAGGCTCATAATGTTGAAACTTTCACTGCCGGAAAAGTTGTCCATATGCAAGGACGTCGTGAGGTTTATAATAACACGCCTCAAGTCAATCAAATCACTCTGCGCTTACCAAAAGATGACGAACCGAGTGATCCAAGTGATTTCAAGGAAAAACCACCTGTAAACGTAGCTGATGTTAAAGACTATTTGGAGCAGATGGTTTTTAAGATTGAAAATGCAACTTGGCAACGTATTGTTCGTGCCCTTTACCGTAAATACCATCAAGAATTTTTCACCTACCCAGCTGCTAAAACAAATCACCATGCTTTTGAATCAGGGCTAGCCTATCACACAGCAACGATGGTACGTTTGGCTGATGCTATCGGTGACATCTATCCTGAACTCAATAAGAGCCTACTGTTTGCAGGTATCATGCTTCATGACTTAGCCAAGGTCATCGAATTGTCAGGGCCAGATAATACGGAGTATACTGTTCGTGGTAATTTGATTGGTCATATTGCTCTCATTGATGAAGAAATCACCAAAGTCCTAACAGAACTAAATATTGATGATACTAAAGAAGAAGTGACAGTACTTCGACACGTTGTTCTGAGTCATCATGGCCTTTTAGAATACGGTAGTCCAGTTCGTCCTAGAATCATGGAAGCTGAAATTATCCATATGATAGATAATATTGATGCTGAAATGATGATGATGACAACTGCCTTGAGTAGAGTTGGTGAAGGTGAAATGACCGCCCGGCTATTTGCTTTAGATAATCGTTCGTTTTATAAGCCAAAAATATAAATAGTCAAGAGAAAAATAAAAAAGCGCGCATTATTTGAGGATAATGTTCGCTTTTTATTAGGTTTGTGCTATAATAGCTACAAAATAAGAGATAAAACAGTAAAATATAGAAAACATTGGTTTGATGTGCCATCATCATTGAAAAGAGTGGTACAAGATAGCTGTTTTATCATATCGACTAGAGGAGAACAGTATGAAATTAAGACGAAGTGAGCGTATGGTTGTGATTTCAAATTATCTCATTAACAATCCCTACCAATTAACAAATTTAAACACTTTTGCAAGCAAGTATGAAGCTGCTAAGTCTTCTATTTCTGAGGATATTGCTATTATCAAAAAAGCTTTTGAAGAAAGTCATATTGGAGAAATTGAGACTGTCACCGGAGCCAGTGGAGGAGTGATTTTCACACCTAGTATTTCGAAAGACGAAGCACTAACTATTGTGG
This sequence comes from Streptococcus jiangjianxini, assembly GCF_040225085.1. Taxonomy (NCBI): domain Bacteria; kingdom Bacillati; phylum Bacillota; class Bacilli; order Lactobacillales; family Streptococcaceae; genus Streptococcus; species Streptococcus jiangjianxini. The sequence continues at coordinate 15,566 of NZ_JBEHGL010000006.1, forward strand.
AAGATCTTTGTGGCAAACTTTCCGAAAGTGATCGTATTTTACCTGGAGGCTATCTTTATCTAACAGATCTTTTGAGTACGCCAACTATTTTACAAAATGTTGGCCGTATTATTGCTAACGCTTTTAAAGGTGAAAAAATTGATGCTGTTATGACAGTTGCAACAAAAGGGGTTCCACTAGCAAATGCAGTTGCTAACGTCCTTAATGTACCATTTGTCATTGTTCGCCGTGATTTGAAAATTACGGAAGGATCAACGGTCTCTGTTAACTATGTCAGTGGTTCATCAGACCGTATTGAAAAGATGTTCTTATCAAAACGTAGTTTGCAACCTGGAAGTCGAGTTCTTATTGTGGATGATTTCTTAAAAGGTGGTGGAACAGTGACGGGAATGATGGGCCTTCTAGCAGAATTTGACAGTGAATTAGTTGGTGTAGCCGTTTTTGCTGAGAATGCCCAGACAGAAAAAATGGATGTTTCCTACAAGTCACTATTAAAAGTTTCTGAGTTAGATGTTAAACATAATCGAGTGACTGTAGAAACAGGAAATATTTTCCAATAAAACCTTGTGAATTATAGAATTAACACATGGATGTTACAGAATTGAAACATTCATGTGTTATTATTTATAAGCTGATTGAATTCTACTGTTTTTTAAAACAGTGGGGTTCATTAGAAATGAAATAAGAATAACGAGTGGAAGTTTATGTTGAAGAAATTAAAATTAGTAAGGGAAAATTCGGGGAAATTAGCTGCAACATCAACAATTGCGTTGCTTGGTTTTGGATTAGCTAACCAAACAAATGTTCATGCTGATGAATTAACGGCAGTTTCTACACCAACCGAGTCCGGTGCGACAACATCGACAACTGTCGACTTTGTTCCAACAACAGTTGCTGAAGCCAATGCGTTAGTAGTTAACGCGCAAGCTGTTGCGGATAGCGCAAGTGAAGTTTTCTCAGAAAAAGAAAGTCAAGTTGTTTCACAATCTGAAACAATTGAGGTGTCAACGTCCGAGGTTGCAACTCTTGAAAAACAATTAGTTAGTGCCCTAGCAGAACATTCTGAGGCAATTGCAATTAAATCTGAAGGGTCATCTGAACATATTTCAGAGTTAACCTCCCAGGTTTCTTCTGTGACAGAAACTTATACATCTGAGTCTGCAGTAAATGCTGCTAATCAATCAGCAGCAGATTCTCAATCGGTAACAGTCTCATCTGCTAGTGTAGCGGCCTCAGAGGCTAACCGTTCAGCTTCAGAAGCAGCAGCAAAAGTTGATGAATTGACTTCTTTAGTTGCTTCACCAGAAAAAGTTTCTACAAACTTACTTAACGCTAAAGCTGAAGTGAGTCGTTTGGAACGCGAAGTATCTGCTGCAGAAAAAGCAGTCGTTTCAGCTACAACTACTGCGAAAGCAAACCTTGCTAAAAAATTAGCTGAAAAACAAAACGAATTATCACAAAAACAAACTGTTTTAAATAAACTTAAATCAGATCAAACAACTGCTAATGTTGCCTCGGTTACTGGAAGCAATAAAATCGTTCTTCCATCAACATACAAAACGGTTGTTTACCCAGCTTTAAAGACAATCGAAAATAGTGGATGGACTTACTCATCTGGATACAAGCAATCAGTTTCACGATTAAAAAATCAAATTGAGTCTGGCGTTCAGTCTTCCATTTATGGCGTGTCATACAATGGTAGTGGTGTAAACTCCTACAAATCTATTGCGGCAGATAAAACAAGATATATTGATCCTAATAACCTTTCAACTGCTGTTCAAAATGAAATGGCACAGTTTACAGGTGAATTATTAAATTCTGTTCGTTCTCAACTTGGTTTAGCAACGTTGACGGTTACTAAAACGGCACAAGAGATGGCTGCAGCGATCGCAAACGAATATCGTCGTTCAGGATATGGTCGTTTAGGAAATGCACACAATCCAAGCATTATTGGGAAACATGCGCAAAATCTTGGTCTTTTATCCTCTGATAACCGTGGTTATGAAAGCCTAGGTTTCTTTGGAAATGCTAAGACGGTTGATGAGTTGAAAAACTACTTCTACAACTCGATAGTTTATATGCTATTTAATGACGTGACATCAGACTATGGCCATACCATCAGTTTGCTTCAGAATAACAACAATGGACCATACTACCTGGGAGTTTCTTCTACATCAAATGCCCAACACATTTACGTTATTCCATCCGCCAATGTCAAATCATCTCGTTTCAATACGACATCACTCGTTGCAACTAAAACGGTTGATAATAGTGCGCAAATTTCAGCTGTGAAATCAGCTATGACAGCTATTCAGTCAGAAATTGACGGTTTGAAAGCTCAAAAATCGACGATTGCTTCCTCTACATTAGTTGTTCGTGCTAAAGATAAATTGAAAAAACTCAATCAACAATTGTCGGCATCGCGTGATAACTATAAAACGTTATCAACCTTGAAAACGACATTGGCAGCTAACAAGAGTAAGTTACGTTCACAACTGGAAGAGGCCAAACAAGTCAGTGCTATTCGCCTTCAAGAAAAAGTAATTGCTCAGGATAACTTGACAAGGGAACTTAAAAAATATCAAGTTTTACAAGCAGCTGCTAATAAATCTAAAGCCTCTGTTGCAAGCTTGAAAGAAAGAATTGTAGCACTATCTAAAGACTTAGAAAAAATCAAAGATCCGGAACTCGTATCTCGTACAGCAGCTACTGTTAAAACACTCAAAGACGATCTTCAAACAGCAAAAGCAGGTTTAGAAGTCAATGTTAAAGCTCTTCAACTGTTGCAGAATGAGTTGCAATCAGCAGCTAAAGCTTATGGAACAGCTAAAGAGAACTTAGAGAACTCTAAGTTGCTTCTTGAAACTTTGATTGGCAAACAAGAAGTTGAAGTGCCTGGAGCATCAAACACAGCTTCTACGGGAACTAATGCTGTTATGGATGAACCTATCGTTCCGGGAAATGTTCCAACATTCAATGGGACCGATAAAGTTATTTCAGGAACTTCAGTCGCTTCACAGATGGTTTCAAAAGTTGATACGAAGACCAGTGTAACTTCAGATGATAAAGCTATGGCTAAATCAGAAAATCATCATGAAAGCAAAGACTCAAGTCTTCCAAAAACTGGCGAAAGTACTTCTGCAGGATTTATCCTGGCTGGGGTCAGCATTTTAGGAATGGCAGGGCTGGTTGTCAAACGCAAAAACAACTAGATTATCGATCTAGTCCATCAAAAGGTTGGCTTATTGTCAACTGAAGTGGGCGCTTCATCATTAAGTACAAGAGAAAATCAGGGCTCTATAATTTCTGTAGTGGGTGACTTCACCGCAGAGGTTATGGGGCTTTTTAATGCAAAAAAGAATTTAGGAAAAATAATTGACGGCGACCAAGTATTGTGGTACTATAATAAACGGTACTTTTTACTTTTGGTCTCTCAAAAGTGTACAGAGACGTGCTGACAAATGTTGCAAAAGTACACACAGAATAGAGGATGTCACCAATTGCTCTATTCAACCAAAAATAAAATCTTTACAGGAGAAATGTAGATGCCTACAATTAACCAGTTGGTACGTAAACCACGTAAATCTAAAGTTGAAAAATCAGATTCACCTGCTTTGAATATTGGTTACAACAGTCACAAAAAAGTCCACACTAAATTGTCAGCACCACAAAAACGTGGTGTTGCAACTCGTGTTGGAACAATGACACCTAAAAAACCTAACTCAGCCCTTCGTAAATTTGCTCGTGTACGTTTGAGCAACCTTATTGAAGTAACTGCCTATATCCCTGGTATTGGTCATAACTTGCAAGAACACAGCGTTGTTCTTATCCGTGGTGGTCGTGTTAAAGACCTTCCAGGGGTACGTTATCACATCGTTCGTGGTGCACTTGATACAGCAGGTGTTGCTGACCGTAAACAAGGCCGTTCTAAATACGGTGCTAAACGTCCTAAAGGATAATAGAAGGGGGATAAGAGAAAATGAGTCGTAAAAATAGAGCGCCAAAACGCGAAGTATTGCCAGATCCATTGTACAATTCAAAGATTGTTACACGTCTTATCAACCGTGTAATGCTTGATGGTAAACGTGGTACTGCAGCATCAATCGTATACGATGCATTTGCAGAAATCAAAGAAACTACTGGAACAGATGCTCTTGAAGTGTTTGAAACAGCTATGGACAACATCATGCCTGTACTTGAAGTACGTGCACGTCGTGTTGGTGGTTCAAACTACCAAGTCCCAGTTGAAGTGCGTCCAGAACGTCGTGTGACACTTGGTCTACGTTGGCTAGTTAACGCATCACGTGCTCGTGGTGAACACACTATGAAAGATCGTCTTTCAAAAGAGATCATGGATGCTGCTAACAACACTGGTGCATCAGTTAAGAAACGTGAAGACACACACAAAATGGCAGAAGCTAACCGTGCCTTTGCACACTTCCGCTGGTAAGATTAAGATACGAAGGCGTGTAAAACGTACAGCAAAAATAGGAAATGCAAAGAAGAGTCTGTGGACTCTAGGAGAATTTATCTTTTTTGCTCAGCGTTTAGCCTGAGTTCAATTACTTAAGAGGTAAGGACGTTTAGTCCCAACTCAATTAAACGAATAAACAGCACTAACGGGTAGGTCCTGCCTATCCGTTTTTCTTAAATAGTGCTATAATGTTATGGTAAAATAAATTTTATAGGAGAAACCTAATGGCTCGCGAATTTTCACTAGCAAAAACTCGTAATATCGGTATCATGGCTCACGTTGATGCTGGTAAAACAACTACTACAGAGCGTATTCTTTATTACACAGGTCGTATCCACAAAATTGGTGAAACACACGAAGGTGCTTCACAAATGGACTGGATGGAACAAGAACAAGAACGTGGTATTACAATCACATCTGCTGCGACAACAGCACAATGGGATGGTCACCGTGTTAACATTATTGATACACCAGGGCACGTTGACTTCACAATCGAAGTACAACGTTCACTTCGCGTACTTGATGGTGCAGTAACTGTCCTTGACTCTCAGTCAGGTGTAGAACCTCAAACTGAAACAGTTTGGCGTCAAGCAACTGAATATGGAGTTCCTCGTATCGTTTTTGCTAACAAAATGGACAAAATCGGTGCTGACTTCCTTTACTCAGTAAGCACACTTCATGATCGTCTTCAAGCAAATGCACACCCAATTCAATTGCCAATCGGTTCAGAAGATGATTTCCGTGGAATCATCGACTTGATCAAAATGAAAGCTGAAATCTATACCAATGACCTTGGTACAGATATTCTTGAAGAAGATATTCCAGCTGATTACCTTGAGCAGGCTGAAGAATACCGCGAAAAATTGATTGAAGCAGTTGCTGAGACTGATGAAGATTTAATGATGAAATACCTTGAAGGTGAAGAAATTACGAATGAAGAGTTGATGGCAGGTATTCGTAAAGCGACTATCAACGTTGAATTCTTCCCAGTACTTTGTGGTTCAGCCTTCAAAAATAAAGGTGTTCAATTGATGCTTGATGCGGTTATCAACTACCTCCCAAGCCCACTTGACATTCCAGCTATCAAAGGTACAAACCCAGATACAGACGCTGAAGAAGAACGTCCAGCATCTGATGAAGAGCCTTTTGCAGCCCTTGCTTTCAAGATTATGACTGATCCATTCGTAGGTCGTTTGACATTCTTCCGTGTTTACTCTGGTGTTCTTAACTCAGGTTCATACGTCATGAATACGTCAAAAGGTAAGCGTGAGCGTATTGGACGTATCCTTCAAATGCATGCAAACAGCCGTCAAGAGATTGAAACAGTTTATGCTGGTGATATCGCTGCTGCTGTTGGTTTGAAAGATACGACCACTGGTGATTCATTGACTGATGAAAAAGCAAAAGTTATTCTTGAATCAATCAACATTCCAGAACCAGTTATCCAATTAATGGTTGAGCCAAAATCTAAAGCTGACCAAGATAAGATGGGTATTGCTCTTCAAAAACTTGCTGAAGAAGATCCAACATTCCGCGTTGAAACAAACGTTGAAACTGGGGAAACAGTTATTGCTGGTATGGGTGAGCTTCACTTGGATGTCCTTGTTGACCGTATGCGTCGTGAATTCAAAGTCGAAGCGAACGTAGGTGCTCCTCAAGTATCATACCGTGAAACATTCCGTGCTTCTACTCAAGCTCGTGGATTCTTCAAACGTCAATCTGGTGGTAAAGGTCAATTTGGTGATGTTTGGATTGAATTTACGCCTAATGAAGAAGGTAAAGGATTTGAGTTTGAAAATGCTATCGTTGGTGGGGTAGTTCCTCGTGAATTCGTTCCAGCGGTTGAAAAAGGTCTTGTAGAATCTATGGAAAACGGTGTTCTTGCTGGTTATCCATTGGTTGACGTTAAAGCTAAACTTTACGATGGTTCATACCACGATGTCGATTCATCTGAAACAGCCTTCAAGATTGCTGCGTCACTTGCTCTTAAAGAAGCTGCTAAATCAGCGCAACCTGCTATCCTTGAGCCTATGATGTTAGTTACTGTAACAGTTCCAGAAGAAAACCTTGGAGATGTTATGGGACATGTTACAGCTCGTCGTGGACGTGTAGATGGTATGGAAGCTCATGGTAACAGCCAAATTGTTCGTGCCTATGTTCCACTTGCTGAAATGTTTGGTTATGCAACAACTCTTCGTTCTGCAACTCAAGGACGTGGTACATTCATGATGGTATTTGACCACTATGAAGATGTTCCTAAGTCAGTACAAGAAGAAATCATCAAGAAAAATTCTGGTGAATAATACGATAGCAGTAAAATGCTTGGAGAACGCCCTCGGGTGTTCTCTTTTGTTTTACAGAAAAAAGCTTGTATTTGCAATTTAGAAGAAATTATTATACAATAATCATGTTGAAAGGTTAACTGATATATATATTAGTTAATATTTTCACAATAGCTAAGGGAGTCGTCCCTAATATAATTATTTATTGATTTTCATAAGGAGGAAATCACAAATGACAGTTAAAGTTGGTATTAACGGTTTCGGTCGTATCGGCCGTCTTGCATTCCGTCGTATCCAAAACGTAGAAGGTGTTGAAGTTGCACGCATCAACGACCTTACAGATCCAGCAATGCTTGCACACTTGTTGAAATATGACACAACTCAAGGTCGTTTCGACGGAACAGTTGAAGTTAAAGACGGTGGATTTGAAGTAAATGGTAAATTCATCAAAGTTTCTGCAGAACGTGAACCAGGAAACATTGACTGGGCAAATGACGGTGTAGAAATCGTACTTGAAGCTACTGGATTCTTCGCTAAAAAAGAAGCTGCTGAGCAACACATCCATGAAAATGGTGCTAAAAAAGTTGTTATCACAGCTCCTGGTGGAAACGATGTTAAAACAGTTGTTTTCAACACTAACCACGATATCCTTGATGGTACAGAAACAGTTATCTCAGGTGCTTCATGTACTACAAACTGTCTTGCACCAATGGCAAAAGCTCTTCACGATAACTTCAACGTAGAAAAAGGTCTTATGACAACTATCCATGGTTACACTGGTGACCAAATGGTGCTTGACGGACCACACCGTGGTGGTGACCTACGTCGTGCTCGTGCAGCAGCAGCAAACATTGTTCCTAACTCAACAGGTGCTGCTAAAGCTATCGGTCTTGTTATTCCAGAATTAAATGGTAAACTTGACGGTGCTGCACAACGTGTTCCAGTTCCAACAGGTTCAGTTACTGAATTGGTTGTTACTCTTGGACAAAACGTTTCAGTTGAAGAAGTTAACGCTGCAATGAAATCAGCTGCAAATGATTCATACGGATATACTGAAGATCCAATCGTATCATCAGATATCGTTGGTATGTCATACGGTTCATTGTTTGACGCAACTCAAACTAAAGTACTTGAAGTTGATGGTAAACAATTAGTTAAAGTTGTATCATGGTACGACAACGAAATGTCATACACATCACAGCTTGTTCGTACGCTTGAGTACTTCGCAAAAATTGCTAAATAATTGATTTCTGATCAATAGAGAAAGGAGGCTTGCCTCCTTTTTTTGTGTCTAGCTTAGCGTTACCAATGGTGTAAAAGTCAGCAATATAAAAGACTTATCTGAAACTTTTGCAGCTGTTTTAAGGATGTGACAACATGGGTATCGTCTAAGAAAGGTTGGTAAAGCTTTTGATAGTTTTATTATAAGAAGGAGTGTTCTCATTATTACGGACTTAAAGTAAGGGCTACGAAGATTTAAGCATTAGATGTAATAATGGGATGGTATTTTGGCACTGACAGCACATATTTCATCGGATTAGTTTTCGAAGCTAGTCTATTGTGTTAAATTAGGCATAGAATATTGGTCATGATGAGTATGGGATGATGACATGAAAAGGTAAATCATTAGTAACAGGCATAGATTGGAGAATAGGGGTGACTAATCATCGGACACATTGAACCTAAATATTTACAAATTGCAACACTGATTCGTCAGAAAGTCAAAGATGAATTTTACCCAGTAAATGCTAGCTTACCTGATGGGAAGACGTTAGCAAAGGAATTTAACGTTAGTTTAATGACCTTGAAGCGTGCTTTAGATATGTTGGTAGCAGAGGGTTACTTGATTCGAAGACGAGGAGCTGGAACCTTTGTGCGGGATTGGAAGTCAGTTCAAAGGCCTCATATCTATACCCTGAATGGGGCAACAGAGGATTATGGCGAGAAGGTAGAAACTAAAGTTATGGCTTTTGAGGTTATCAGGTCTGATGCAGAGGTAGCAGAGAAATTATCTATTGATGAAGATGATTTTATTTATAAGATTATTAGATTGAGGCATATTGATAAACAACCTAGTATCATGGAGTATACTTATATGCCTCTTGATGTTATTCCTTATCTTAAATATGAACATGTGACATCGTCTATTTACCGTTATATTAATGAAAATCTGGGTCGTAAGGTACATAGCGCTTTTGTAAAAGTAACAGGTGTTCGTCCTAATGCCTTGGAGCAAGAAAAGATGCATTTGGTAGAAACTGACTATATGATGCAGATTGAACAGATCGTGAGCTTAGATAATTGCAAAGTGTTCGAATATGCTGTCTCACACCATCTACCAGAAATTTTTGATTTTGAGACTGTACTTTTTAAGCAATGAGCAGAGCTTCGCAAGAAAAGAGGTGCATTTTAAAACGTAGACTAGAAAAGAATATGTGTCTGGGCTCCAAGCAATTAGTAGTTTGATTGACAAATTTATAGAACCTGTTGAGAAAGAACTGATACGATGAGGTGGCGATCTTGTAATGGCTATGTTAACTGCTGCTATGACGACTGATGTAATCGTTGGCTATCAGATATGTTATAACAGTGTTGGACATTAAAAATGACCGGAATAGCAATATAAAAGAAAGGCATTCCTGTCATTGCTATTTCACATCACCTTTATCATAACAATCTTATATGCTCATACCTAACGATTCTAATAGGTATTTCTTTGCTGACTCTTCTGGTTGCGTCTGAGTAGTTGCTCCAAAATATAGTGGCATTATTTTTCGGATTTACGTAGTTTATTAATGATGGCGGTCAGATATGGCAGCTGTCTTGTCGCTAATAGTAATCAAGACAATAAGACCAATTCCAAATATCAGTCAAATGTCATTAGGATGGCTTTGGAGCGACTCAGAGGATGTTCCTGCGAAAACTTATGGCACACAAGGGATTTCCCGTTTGATTTTTTAGTTACAGTATTGCCACATTGTCTCTTTTATCGTCTATTAGTATTAAGTACTATGACTGCTAGACTGATATGTTAATGGCTATTGGAATGAAAAGAGATTTCTATTTTGAAAAAAATGTGAAATAATTAATTTATTGCTTTCATATCTTAGGTTTCTGGGAATAATTATGTTATAATAGTTTTTGTAAAAAATTAATAAGGAGTCTTACTAATGGCTAAATTAACGCTTAAAGATGTTGAGTTGAAAGGTAAAAAAGTCCTTGTTCGTGTTGACTTTAACGTACCTTTGAAAGATGGCATTATCACAAATGATAACCGTATCACAGCAGCTCTTCCAACCATCAAGCACATTGTTGAAGAAGGTGGACGTGCAATCCTTTTCTCTCACCTTGGACGTGTCAAAGAAGAAGCAGATAAAGAAGGTAAATCATTAGCACCTGTTGCCAAAGCTCTTTCTGAAAAAATTGGACAAGAGGTTGCTTTCCCAGGAGCTACTCGTGGTGCTGAATTAGAAGCTGCTATCAACGCTCTTGAAGATGGACAAGTACTTCTTGTTGAAAATACTCGCTTTGAAGACGTTGACGGTAAGAAAGAATCTAAAAATGATCCTGAACTCGGTAGCTACTGGGCTTCACTCGGTGATGGCATCTTTGTGAATGATGCATTCGGTACAGCTCACCGTGCACACGCATCAAACGTGGGTATCTCAGCAAATGTTGATAAAGCTGTCGCTGGTTACCTTCTTGAAAATGAGATTGCCTACATCCAAGAAGCAGTTGAAACTCCAGAACGTCCATTTGTGGCTATTCTTGGTGGTTCAAAAGTTTCAGATAAGATTGGTGTTATTGAGAACCTTCTTGATAAAGCAGATAAAGTTCTTATCGGTGGTGGTATGACTTACACATTCTACAAAGCTCAAGGTATCGAAATTGGTAACTCGCTTGTAGAAGAAGATAAATTAGAAGTTGCAAAAGAATTGCTTGAAAAATCAAATGGTAAATTAATCTTGCCAGTTGATTCAAAAGAAGCCAATGCATTTGCAGACTACACTGAAGTACGTAATACTGATGGTGAAGCTGTTTCTGAAGGATTCCTTGGACTTGATATCGGACCTAAATCAATTGCTAGATTCGAAGAAGCTCTTGAAGGTGCTAAAACAGTTGTTTGGAACGGACCAATGGGTGTCTTTGAAAATCCTGACTTCCAAGCTGGTACAATCGGTGTGATGGATGCTATCGTTAAACAACCAGGTGTTAAATCAATCATTGGTGGTGGTGACTCAGCTGCTGCAGCAATCAACCTAGGTCGTGCAGAGAAATTCTCATGGATTTCAACAGGTGGTGGTGCCTCAATGGAACTCCTAGAAGGTAAAGTACTTCCAGGACTTGATGCCCTTACTGAAAAATAAGTTTTTAATAACGTAATATGCTAAAAGAGAGTGGGAAAATCAAATTTTCCTGCTCTCTTCTTGTTATGTGGTTTTAAGCCCAGTCTCGCTCCCCGAAGTGTACATTGAATGTTATACCAAAAAACTCCAAACGCGCTACAATAAAGGTGTTCAAGTCTATTGTATATTAGATGTTATAAGCCTTTTGAGAAGGTTTTTAAAGCCTAAAAAGGTAACACTTATATTAAGATGGTAAGGAATTAAGGTGGAATTTTAAGTTTCGGTCTATTAATTGTGATAAAATAGATAAGTATTGAAGTGAGGTAATAAGATGCAATTTCGTTTTGATCCTAAGAAATTTCGCTTGGGAATGCGGACTTTTAAAACGGGTTTGTCAGTTTTTCTTGTGTTAGCATTGTTTAGCTTATTTGGCTGGGAAGGTCTTCAAATTGGCGCATTGACTGCTGTCTTTAGTTTGAGAGAAAATTTTGATAAAAGTTTTTCTTTCGGGATGTCACGTATTTTTGGCAATTCAGTTGGTGGTATCTGTGCTTTGATTTATTATCTTTTACGGGAATTATTAGGGGCCGGTACGTGGGTCATGCTTGTTTTTGTCCCCATCTTAACCATGTTGACGATTATGATCAATGTTGCTTGTAATAATAAATCTGGTATTATTGGCGGTGTAGCTGCCTTGCTTATCATCACCTTATCTATTCCTCGGGGAGATACGATTCTCTATGTGTTCTCGAGAATTTTTGAAACTTTCATTGGAGTTTTCATTGCTATTTTAGTTAATACTGATGTTGACAAAGTTCGTCAGTGGTTAGTAAAAAAGAAGTTTTAGGTTAGTAAGGAGTAAGATTTAGTTGTCTGTCTCCTTATTTTTATATGTCAGAAAAAGTGACATAAGCACTTGACAGCTCTAAATTATCAGAATATAATGGACTGGAAAGGAGGTCACATGAAAGGTAAAGAATTGAGACGGACAATGGCTGTTTTCCCGATTGGGACTGTTATGAAATTGACAGATTTAACAGCTAGACAGATTCGCTACTATGAAGATCAAGGATTGATTGATCCCGAGAGAACTCCTGGGAACAGACGCATGTATTCCTTGAATGATATGGACAGTTTGCTGGAAATCAAGGATTTCATTGACGAAGGATTAAATATTGCTGCCATAAAACATGAATATGCGGAACGTCAAGAAGCTAAACGCTCGAAGCAGAAATCTTTGACGGATGCTGATGTTCGTCGTATCCTTCATGATGAACTTCTTAATCAAGGGGGATTTCAACATCCTTCATCACATTTAAATCATTTACAATCTGGAATGATTCGTAAATAAATCTGCCTCATATTCTTAAAAAGGAGATCAAATGGCACTCACAGTAGCTGATATCAAACAAGATATCAAAGATAAAAATGTTACATTCTTACGCTTGATGTTTACCGATATCTTGGGAACCATGAAAAACGTCGAAATCCCAGCGACTGATGAGCAAGTTGAAAAAGTCTTATCTAATAAGGCCATGTTTGACGGCTCGTCAATTGAAGGATTTGTGCGTATCAATGAATCTGATATGTACCTGTACCCTGACCTCGATACATGGACTGTTTTCCCCTGGGGGGATGAAAATGGTGCTGTAGCTGGTTTGATTTGTGATATTTACACGTCAGAAGGTAAACCATTTGCTGGTGACCCTCGTGGTAATTTAAAACGTTCATTGAAACACATGGAAGAAGTTGGCTTCAAATCATTTAATTTGGGCCCTGAGCCAGAATTTTTTCTTTTCAAACTGAATGACAAAGGTGAACCTACTCTTGATGTCAACGATAAAGGTGGCTACTTTGATTTAGCTCCGACTGACTTGGCTGATAATACGCGTCGCGAGATTGTTAATGTCTTGACAGAAATGGGCTTTGAAGTTGAGGCTAGTCACCATGAAGTTGCTGTTGGTCAGCATGAAATTGACTTTAAATATGGTGATGTTTTAGGGGCCTGTGATAATATCCAAATGTTTAAGTTGGTTGTTAAAACTATTGCCCGTAAACACGGTTTATATGCGACTTTTATGGCGAAACCGAAATTTGGCATCGCGGGCTCTGGGATGCATTGTAATATGTCCCTCTTTGATAAAGATGGTCAGAATGCTTTTTATGATCCTGAAGATAAAAATGGGATGCAGCTATCTGAGACAGCTTATCATTTTCTCGGTGGCTTGATGAAGCACGCTTATAATTATACAGCCATTATGAATCCGACGGTTAATTCATATAAGCGCTTGGTCCCTGGTTACGAGGCTCCTGTTTACATCGCTTGGGCCGGCCGCAACCGCTCACCTCTTATCCGCGTTCCTGCTTCTCGTGGCATGAGCACACGTTTGGAATTGCGTTCTGTTGACCCAACGGCGAACCCTTATCTAGCTATGGCAGTATTGCTTGAGTCTGGTTTAGATGGTGTTGAAAATAAGATTGAGGCACCAATACCTGTTGAGTCTAACATTTATGCTATGTCAGCTGATGAGCGTAAAGCAGCAGGAATCAGTGACCTTCCTTCAACGCTGCACAATGCGATTAAAGCTTTGCAGGAAGACGAGGTTGTTAAGGCAGCGCTTGGTGAACATATTACAACTAATTTTGTTGAAGCGAAACGCCTTGAATGGGCTAGCTATGCTACCTTTGTGTCACAATGGGAAATTGATAATTATTTAGATTTATATTAAAAACGTCCGCTGGTCGTTTCAGGTTGAAGAAAAGGTTCATTTTGGACTATTTCTTCAACCTTGTTTTTTATCTTGGAAGCTAAAAACCTCTTAGAAGTACTGCCATATCAATGCTTTTACGAGTTATATTGTTTCATAATATAGAGGTTACTTCCTCGATATTCTCAATTCGAGAAGGTTCGTTTAGGTTTTGGAATGTCTGTTGGGCATTTTTAATAAGCCAAGAGAGGAAAGGGGGTAGCTCAGAAGATTTTTTTCATTATAAAGGAAATGAAGTAGCAACAGTGATTGCCTATAATAGCGTGTAAGCCATTTTAAAGCTTAGCCTCCTTGAGGTTTAGCAGGATGGTTTTGATATCTTCATTAGGAGGTGGAGGTTATTAGTGGTCTTCCTAAGTTTCTGACGTTGCATTAGTGTTAGGTGTAATGATGACAGACTTTTTTGATTGTGAGGTTATCGATGTTACGATTGAGAAAGTAATGGGCTGTTTTTTTTTTTAGAAAACTTAAAGAAAGCTTATTTGCAACTTGAGTGTGATGAATGTCATGTCATCGTCAATGCATTGTCACATTTCTTCGGTAAGATAGACAAGTCTGATAACGAAAGGAATTTTTAATATGACATCAAAAACAGTTTTAGTAACCTTAGGCTTTGTAGCAGCGTCTGGCTTATCTTTAATGACCAGTGGCACTGCTAGTGCTGACCAGTACTCTTACAATTATTCTTATCATTATAGCTATCAGAATTATGGGAATCAATATCAAGAAGCGGCATGGGGAAGTCAACCCACAGCCAGCTATGTGCCAGTATCAACCATAAGCTCAAATGGCTATCCAGTTGGACAATGTACTTGGGGAGCCAAAACTTTGGCACCTTGGGCTGGTAGTAACTGGGGAAATGGTGGTGATTGGACAGCTAGTGCCTCGGCGGCAGGATTTGCTACGGGATCAACCCCACAAGTGGGTGCACTAATAGTTTGGACTGACGGTAGTTATGGTCACGTGGCTTATGTTACGGATGTAGCAGCTGATGGTCAAATTCAAGTGATGGAAGCTAATTATAACGGGAATCAAGCTGTTGGGAACTATCGGGGGTGGTTTAATCCATTAGCAAGTGGCACCCCAGGAATAGTGTCTTATATTTATCCCAATGTCTAATAGCAGATTATCCTATTGCAAAAGCTGGACGGTTGTCCGGCTTTTTTGGTCGAAAAAATCAGCTAGCAAAGCTAACTGATTCTTATCTATTTATGATTCTTATTTTCTTTATCGGGGGTCAGTATCATGGGAATGATAATTGGTTCACGCTCTGTCTTTTCATATAGGAAAGGACGGATAGCGTTGACAATGGCACCATTAACAGACTGGATACTAGCCTCTTTGTTTTTAAGAGCAATCCGAATAGCATTGAACAAAACACGTTGGCATTCACGGATAAGGTCTCCTGATTCGCGCATGTAGATAAAGCCTCGGCTGAGGATATCTGGTCCAGCAAGAATCATTTTTGATTTGAAATCAACAGTTGCAACTGCAAGAACAACCCCATCCTCTGATAAATCTTTACGGTCACGAAGAACAGCAGCGCCTATGTCGCCAATGCCATTACCATCAACGTAGATGTCTTGCGCGTTAAAGTGACCAGCACGGCGAGCAGAGTCTTTGGTTAGAGCTAGGACATCGCCATTTTCCATGATGAAGATGTTGTCTTTGGGAACGCCGGTATCAATAGCAAGTCCAGCATGGACTTTTTGCATGCGGTATTCTCCGTGAACGGGCATGAAGTATTTGGGTTTTATCAAACGGAGCATGAGTTTTTGCTCTTGTTGACCACCGTGCCCAGAAGTGTGGATATTGTTAATCTTACCATGGATAACTTCAACGCCAGCTTCTTGAATGGTATTGATCAACTTGTTAACGCTTGTTGTATTACCAGGGATTGGACTTGATGAGAAGATCACAGTATCGCCAGGTTGCAAGGTTACTTGGCGGTGCATACCGTTTGCAATGCGAGCAAGGGCAGCCATTGGTTCACCTTGAGAACCTGTACACATGATAAGGATTTCACTAGCGTGATAGTTTTTCATTTCACTAGGCTCAATAATGGTTCCTTTTGGAACCTTGATGTAACCCAGTTCAACACCGTTTACGATAGCTTTTTCCATTGAACGCCCAAAGACAACAATCTTACGTCCTGTTTTCACAGCAGCCTCAGCAGCTTGTTGTAAACGGAAGATATTTGAGGCAAAGGATGCAAAGATAATACGTCCGTCAATACCTTCAATGAGTTTCATGATAGATTGACCAACTACTTTTTCTGAGTTAGTAAAAGTAGGGACTTCTGCATTGGTAGAGTCAGAGAGAAGACACAGGACGCCTTCTTCACCAAGGGCCGCCATTCGGTGTAGGTCAGCAGGCTCACCAACAGGTGTAAAGTCGAACTTGAAATCTCCAGTACAGACAATTTTTCCTTGAGGAGTGTGAATAACAATTCCTAAAGGTTCTGGAATAGAGTGAGTGGTACGGAAGAAAGTAACGCTAAGGTTTTTAAAAGTTAGTTCAGTATTGTGATTAATCTCGTATAACTGAGCATCTCTCAACAGTCCATGTTCTTCAAGTTTGCCACGGATTAGAGCAAGGGCGAGAGGTCCAGCGTAAATAGGTATATTGGCCTGTTTGAGAAGGAAGGGAATACCACCGATATGGTCTTCGTGACCATGCGTGATGACCAGTGCTTTGACACGGTCAAGGTTTTCAACGATGTATGAGTAATCAGGGATGACATAATCAATCCCTAGCAGATCGTCTTCAGGGAATTTAATACCGGCATCAACAATGATGATTTCATCTTGATACTCAATCCCGTAGGTGTTTTTTCCAATTTCTCCCAAGCCACCAATCGCATAGACCCCAACTTCTTCGGGTTTTAGATTGATATTTGACATAGTTCCTTGACGTTTATGTTAACGTCAGTCCTTTCTATCTAGTTTGGATTAGAATGTTGTGAGTTTGAAAACACCTTTTTCTTTTTCGTATTCAAGGTGTTTATCTGATAATAAGTCGATATGTTCGATGTTAAAAGCGGTGTTTTCTTCAATGAGTTTGCGAGCTTTGATACGGCCTTCTAACTCCTCTTTAGCATCGATGTCAACATAAAGTGATTGCGTGGTTTCACGACGTGGGTTACGTTCTTTTGTTTCTTGGTAGAAAACTTTGTAAATCATAAAATTCCTTTCTGGTTTGGTCAATGGCTGACAATAAAAGAAGACAACCTGTTTGGTTAGGTTGACTCAATGTGTTGATGTCTGTGTCATGCGTTAACCGTGATATCGTTACAATTATCTTAAATTATACCATAAAGGCAAGGTATAGTAAAAACATTGACGAGAAAACACGACAAACGCATGAAAATCCCTAATCTATTTCTCTGGCTTCGAAGCTATGTTTGCCTTACAGTAATCGTTTTAAATACTGGTCAAAGGACAGACTAAGGACAAATTTTTTACGTCGCATGCTCAT